>JASHRR010001013.1 GCA_030037185.1 Xanthobacteraceae bacterium
CCGTTGGCGGCAAAGAAAAACCGGTCATAGAAATTGGTTTGCAGCTCCAGATAGCCGGCTTTGTTGGCATTTGAGGCCGCGCAGCCTGCGCCAGGGATCGAGCATGGGGTGCCTCCACTGGGATTGACTTGCGTCAAATCGAAATGCTCGTCTTCAAGACCCATCACCAGCACTTCCTTCGGCAGGAAGGTCCACACGCCGCGCCAGTCGAGCTTTTCGCGTTCGCCAGTAAAGGTGCTGGGCCCAAATCCGGGCGGTATCCCGTTATCTCCGGTCTGCGGTGATATATCTGAAGTCGATGTATAAGAGTAGGCGGCGCCGAAATAGTTTCTGAAGGTCCCGAGGGGTCCGTCGTACATCTTCCACACGGCTTCTGCGCGTGAAAACGACTCAGACAAGTTCTGAGTGCTGGTGGTAAAATCCGGTGCCAAGGACAAATTATCGTCTCCGGTACCGTTGAAGTTAAGCTTCGATTGCGTGTAACGGGTGGTGGCGTTAATGCTGAAATCTTCGTTGAAATCATAACCTACTTTGGCGGAGTACGTCTTGTTGTCATAGAATTGGTTTTTGCGCTGTTCTCCCGGAAGCAATATGTCGAGCGGTATTGCCGGAGTTGATGCCGATTGGTAGTGGTTTATGGTGAAATAGTAGTTGAAATTATCCTGCGATCCGCCGAGGCTCAATTTCTGATTGAAAGTGCCGTACGATCCGCCCTCGACCTCGAAGGTCGCCTTTGGCGGTCCTTGACCCGATTTTGTGGTAATCGAAATCACGCCGCCCATAGCGTCGCCGCCGTAGAAGCCGCTTTGCGGTCCGCGCAATACCTCGATACGCTGAATGTCGCCGGTCAGCAACTGACCGAAGTCGTATTCCTGATTTAGGCTGCTCGGATCGGTTACATCAATGCCATCGATCAGCACCTTTGCCATTTCCGGGTTAGCGCCTCGAATATACACTTCGGTAAGACTCCCCGGGCCGCCGGTCTGAGTGACATTAATCCCAGGTACTTCTTGCAGTGCATCCATTGCGGTGCGCCGCTGGTCGCGCTCCAAGTCCTCGGCGGTAATGACCGTGACCGAGCTGGAGACTTGATTCTGGGGTGTCGCTATGCCGGTTGGACTGACCACCTCTATTGTACCGAGTTGCACCGACGATGATTCGGCCGCAGTGGCGTTGGGTGGCTGTTGTGCGTTCGCCGTGCCGCAACTCATCGCGAATAATGCAGGCAACGCAGTAAAGGTTAGCCATGCGGTTCGTGGCATTGACTTCGGCAACGAACTGGTCTTTGCGCTGAGCATGCCCCCCCCCCAATCTGCACGCAACTCTCAGTTTACGGCCTTGGGAAGCCATAACCGTCAGGTGCTCGTGCGCCCGCCGTTCGGCAAATTTTTGCCGTTCGATCCTTCTTCTGACAGAGTAAAAAAATGCGAAGGCTGCTGTCAAATATTATGCTACCTTATAACCAAGGTTTGTATAAAAAACATGATGTGTTGCTCAAACCCCACAATATAGCATCGATATTGGTCGATTGTTGTGCTGAGATAATATAGCTGACTATAATTATATACTATAGGTGACTATTATAAAAAATAGGTGGACAGAGTGGTCCGCGCGAGTTGTGGTGTCGCCTATGTATAGGTGGGGACAGTATCTACTGTTATTTTTCAAGCAGTCGCCAACCCCCCCGGCGACTGGTCGATGGGCCACAAACGCCGCGACCTCGCAAACGTCATCTCAGCGGGATGGAGGTGCCGGTCGATGAGCAGGGCAAGATTCGGCGAAAGTAGATGTTGGTGCGTGCAGGCCACGGAGCCAAGGGTAAACGTTCCGCAACTTCCGCGGGTGTGATTAACCACCTCACGGGTTTAGGTTGACGCGTTTGGGCGTCCGCCAATATGATGGGCATGACTTCGTTAGCGGGGCCAGTAGCCGTTTTTGGTTTTCTAATCTTCCTGCCTCAACGGCGCGGGGCAAACATATCGACGATCTCGGAGGTCTCCTTGGCCAAATCTACACGCGCAAGGGCGACAGCGGTGAAACCAGGCTTTTCACCGGCGAGCGGGTCTCCAAAGACGAAGCGCGGCTGGAGGCTCTTGGGTGCATCGACGAACTGGTCGCATTCCTTGGGCTGGCAAGATCAGAACTAGAGGATTCCGATATTGGTTCGCGGCTGACTGCGATTGAAAGCGAACTCTATCTTATTCTGAGTGACATAGCGTCGGCGGCAAAGGACAAGCCAGCGGCTACGAAACTCCCCGACGACGGTATAGACATAATCGAATCCCTGATCGACGCATATGACACCAAACTGCCGCCGCTGTGCGACTTTATCATGCCCGGCGAGAGCCGTGCTTCTAGTCTCCTTCATGTCGCCAGGACAGTTTGCCGGCGTGCCGAGCGCCGTGTGGTCGTGATCGCGAAGAATTTCCCAGTGAACCCTCGTATTCCGGAGTATTTGAATCGTCTCTCTGATCTCTTCTTCGTGATGGCCAGCTAGTCGATCACAAGTCGGGCCGACCGGATCATACATTCAAGGCAGCGCTTTAGCGCGGTCTTGCAGTGGCGGTCTTGTCTTTTGGCCGAATCGCCATGTCAGGACAAAAGGATGCCCTCAACCAGCAATGCCGCCGCGAGACCGGCCCCTAATGTGAGGACTAGGGCGCGCATGAGGTCATCCCTTGTTTCCGCGGGTGCGTCTTGAGGGTCACCTAGCCAGATATCCGTAACAAGGTCTCCGTGATACCAAAGAGGCCCTACCAGGCGGCGCTGAATTGCGCCGGCCATCGCGGCCTCGCTCCAACCAGAATTGGGGCTTGGCAAAGCAGCATGCTGGGTGAGGGCGACAGTCCATGCTTTTCGTGACGAACACGCCGGCACTGCAGCCGCTAGTGCAGCGATTAACCCGCCGACAAGGCGCGCGGGGAGGTAGTTCATTGCATCGTCAAGCCGCGCGCCACACCAGCCGAAACGAAGGTACTCCGCGGTCTTGAATCCGACCATCGAGTCCATCGTGCTGACAACCTTGAAGAGGACGAGACCGGGGAGCCCCGCGAGGCCATACCAAAATAACGCACTGACAAACCCGTCCGTCAGGTTCTCGCTCATGCTTTCTATCGCGGCGCGACGACAAGCGGCCGAATCCATGCGCTCCGTGTCCCGCCCGACCAACATCGCTGCAGCTTGGCGCGCCGCGCCGAGATCTTTGCGCGTTAGCGCGCCCTCAACCCGCCAGACGTGCCGGAGAAGATCCCCAAGTGCCAATAGGCTGTAGAGGATGAACGTGTGCATGATCCAGGCGAGCGAATTGGAGGCCACGAGTGACAACTGCAACATAAAGGCGACGACTGCAACGGAGAGGACCGCGAGGGTCACAAACAGCACGCCTCCGCCGCCATATCCTTCGGCACCGATTGCGCGCAGCCACTTCTCGATATTGACCAGCGCATCCCCAATCAGGCGAATAGGATGTAGGCGATAAGGCGGATCTCCTAGAGCAAGATCGGCCAAGACGGCAATTGCCAGCGCAACGGGTTGCGGGGCAAGCAGCGACGTCAACTCCGACGCCATTTCTCGCTCCAACCGAGCGCAATGGCTGCGGTCACCAATTGCCGAGGCTCATTTGGCGTCGCGTGCAGGCGGTAACGAAACTCAGGCCACTTGTCAGGCTTCGCAGCCAAGTTTGCCGCTAAGGTGGCGGCCTGTTGCGCGATCGCGTCGCGAATACACGATTGCGGCAGCATGCCATGCCTCGCGCGATCGAGTGTCGTGGCGAGGGCGTAGGCCGCAGCTCCCACCTGGGGTTCGAAAAAGATTGATTTGGAATTCTTCTTGAAGAGCTCGAAATCCCGGCCAGTGAGCAAGTCCGCCAATCCACTGAGGATCGTTTCTTCATTCACTCCGTATCGCCCGAGCGCGTGAAACAGACTACGCGTGTAGCTTGCTTCCAGTCCGTTCTGCCACCGCAAGGCCTCCAGCGTCGCCTCTCGGACCGCCAACCCGATAATTTCTCCAAACTTCGTATGGGGGCTCGCAGAACTGAGCGGTCTGCCACCTTCTATGGGCGCTGCCACACAATATTGGTCCGTGCCCGTTCCCGTGGCGAACTCGGCTGAGTAGCAACTCGGCACCGCAAGCCGCTGCAATGCCGCGCTCTTCGCCTCCGTGGCCACGGCCACCATCCGGGCCAAGGCCGGTATAGTGACAGGTGAGGTGACGACGAGAATTAAGTTGATAGTTCCATGCGGCAGTGCACCCAATCCGTCTTCAGTTTCGCACCACGTCGTCGGATCGCCCGCACACGTTGCGTTCGTCTCAACGCCTGCGGTCACGACGGCCAAGGCCTCGACGTGGGCGTGGGTTCGCCTCACCACTGCTGCATAATTCATGTTGGCGGCTGTTCCCATCACAGCGGCCTGCCCAGGAGGCACGCCGATCTGGGCACAGACTGCGTCGTGATAAGCTTCCTCTCCCTCAGTCGAAATGACTTCTGAAACGATGTTGTGACCAGCCCCTTCGCAACTCTGATGATTGACGAGATGGCGTAAGTGGTCGGTCTGGCCGCCGTTTCGAGCCGACGTGCTGATCGTGTGATGCGGCACCAGAAGGTCGACTGCGATAAACCTTCCATTCCGCCGCACGACGGCATGCCGGGCTTCCGCCAAGATTTCCCAATTCATGTTTGAAGTCCCGCCGCGTTGATTCAACTTTACCGGCGCTAGTCCGGATAATGTGCGTCAGACATACTGATGGGGTAAATAACATAGTGGAGTATAGATTCCTTTTCGTCATGCGGGCGGACGGCCGTCTTTGGGCGACCACAGGACGGACGGAATTCGAGCAACGAGCCGGGTCCGCAGCAATTCCGGGCGGGCTGCCCAGGGCACGAAGCCGTAGTCCGCGTCTCGATACGCCTTGACAAAAGCCGCTATGGCTAGCGGACCGCTTTGCGGGTCGAGATCACCGAAAACAAATGTGTAGCCGTGTTGCGCCGAGACGGCGATTGTGGCGGGGCGCCTGCAGACACCAAGGCACTGGACCGTTCGCACCGCCACATCCGGAGTCTGGTCTTGCAATACCGGAGCAAGGGCGGCGACCATCATTTCGCCAGCACGCGGCGTCTCATTGGAAGAAGCTCGACAGGTCGCGCAGACGCTGACGATTGTCGAAGGACCAGGTTTGGCAGCGGACTGGTGCTTTGCGCTCTCGAACACGGACACAGTGCAAATTCCTTGGTGGCTGGACGAAGCACGAAGGTAACGGGCAGCTAAAGAACGGTCAACAACGCGGGTGTCCCGAGTCGCCATTTCCGGTTACCCTGACGAGCCTACGCCCCCGCGCAATGGTGTTTAATCCGAACGGACAACCGATCGGCAAAGGGACGCTGACGGACGAAATCATCACCCGTGCCGGAATGGAGAATTTGTCCGCCACCCTGGGGATCGACAGGTACAGCCAGATATCATTGGAGACGGTGATCACCAATGCGGTTGACGTTATTGTCAGCGCCTATCGCGATGGGCTGCCCGCGATGGCGACGGAGGTTCTGCGTCACCCCGTGCCGGCGAAGATATCGGATCGGACCCGGATCGCCGTAGTGCCGAGCCGGGTGTGGGCGTTGCGCCGGACCGGGAAGCATGATCTGGCGCTGGCGGCGCGCTATTGTGATCGGCTTGTCATGTCGGCGGGCGGCAGCATCCTGGCCGAGGGAGAGCCAAACGACGTGTTGACGGTGCAACACCTACGGAGTTGACGTTGCTCGCGGCAGAACGGCGACGTTCCTTATCGGCTGCCGTGGTTGCCCATTGTTGCGACCGGAAGATCGTCGGCCAGCTCCGCGATCGAACGAACGGGGAGCGAGTTGGGGCCAACCACTGACAGAATATTGAATGTCGCTCTCCTACATCTCGCGCCCAGGGCCGGCGACCTCGCGTTCAATAAATTGCTCATCGAAGCCGCGATCATGAAGGCAGCTGCCGGCGGGGCGGATTGGGTGATCACACCGGAGCTTGCGGTTTGCGGCTATACCTTCGCGCCCCTGATCGGCACAGACTGGATTTGTGTTCAACCGGACCCGTGGATGTCGAGAATCAGCAACCTTGCCGCGCGGCTAGGGATAGTGGTTTTCTTGTCGGTGCCCGAGCGGGACGCCGACAGCAATCTTCTTTACAACGCGACTTTCGTTATCGACCATAGCGGCGCAATCTGTGGCAAGCATCGGAAGGTCAATCCACTTCGCGTCGGCTCCGAGGCGTGGTCTACTCCCGGCACCAAAGTGAATCCAATCGTCCTCGGCGACCTCAACGTCGGCGTGATGATTTGCGCCGACGCCTATTCGCCTGGCATGGCGAAAAAGCTTCACTCAAATGGCGCTCAGCTCTTAGTTTCGCCCGCCGCGTGGGCGCCTGGCGAACATGGGCCTAAGGGAGAATGGGAACGGTCGACGTCTGACACCGGTCTGCCATTGTTTGTCTGCAACCGCACGGGCCAAGACGCTATCCTGGACTTCTCCTGCGGCGAAAGTGTGCTCGCCCATGGCGGCAGCCGGCTAATCTCGGCTGCATCGAAAATATCGGTTGCCCTGTTGTTTGCGTGGAATTTCGCCGGTTGTCGGCCGCAAGGCGATTCGTTCCTCAAAATCGGATTAGAATAACGGTAACATGGATATCTTAACGGCATTGTCTATACCTCAGGGGGTATAATTGCCTATACCCCATGGGGTATATCTGTCTGGCAATTGAGTTTGGATCGAATCGTGGGAGGTCCGTTTGAAACGTCCAAGCAAACATTGACTTATCCGTGGAACTTATGCACTGTTACCAACGTAAAAAAGTGGGCAGTTGCACGCCGCCTGGGCGGCATGCCGGTGTCATCTGGAGGTAGCAATGACTGCGTTGGCCGACGTCAAAGTTCAACGAGACCCTATCGTGACCAAGCTTGACGAAGGCAAGCGTGCTCTTCAGGTGTGGCCTCTACCGTTGGAAGAACCATTTCTGGAAGAGTTCCTGACCTACATTTTCCAGAACTATTGGGACCAAATTGTCTTCGGTCCGTTGATCGAAGGCGCCGCCTACGAATTGACCTGCCCGCGTGAGCCAAGCAAGATTTCACTCTTTGACGGCTATCTGACCGTGAGCTTCGACGGGCCGCATTTCCATCTCTGCATCGGTGAAAACAAGGGTTCTCCGAAAGATCCCACCCCAGAAGACCTTAAAGCGCGGCGAAAGCCGTCGAAGGCTCAAATTTTCCGCCGACTGGACAAGGACGGAGCGCCGATCTCCTGGGGATTTGAAATGCAGAACGGAGCCGGCCAGCCAATGATTTCGATCTTCTTCGCAAGCCCGTTCCTCTCGGCAGGGGACAAACTCACCAAAGAGCCGATGTGGGAACGCCTGGCCATGTGGCGAGACATAGCTCAGCGCTATCTCGGACGGGAGCCTGAAGACTTTGACACGACCGGTCGAGGCTTCCGTGGTGGTCACGGATAGTACGCTGGTTCGTTCTGCCTCGCGCGGCCCGGATGGCTAGGTAAGGTTGAAAGGTGTTCCCGGAGGCGCCCGTGTTGTCAAAACGCGTGTCATCGCCGCGGCTGAGGGCATCTATGGTGCGGCCCAGCTATCCATTTCATCGTGCTCGAAGGGATACCCATCCAGTGCGGCCAGTTCTAGCCGACACGATTGCCAAACTGTCCGCCCTGAATCTTCACCTGAGGGTGTGTTGCAGACCGCTCGAGCGGCCGAGTTGGTTTGATGCTGACGCGTTGGCCTCGCCTCGAGGTGAGGCCTTGACGTATTTGCTGCATGACTTCAAGCACCAGGGGATTGCGCCCAATCGAAAAGCGGCATCTGCCTCGCTGTTGCTGCGGCTCGGTTGGGCCGGCGGATTTGCTATTGGAGCCTATCTCAGTTGCCGCCGGGTGCCGATGCTGCGCGACTATTCCGTGTCCTTCTCTCCGACGATGCTTCTGCAATCGATATGGGTTGGCGACGCGCGATTCGTCGGTGTGCACGACGATCCGCTGGCGGGCGGGCTCGAATGGATCGAGAGCGTCGAAGCGAGCGATCTTCGAAGGCGGCTATTGGAAAGTCTCGTCCACTTCACGGAGCCGGTCGTCGCGACGCAGCATGTATGGTCCGGATTCTCGCGCCACGCACTGTGGGCCATGGTGACGTCTTCCTGGGCCGAGCAATTCGCGAACATCGCCCGACAAATTGGGGACGAGCCGTGGGGAGTGCAGGAGGCGAAAGCGGTCTTCAAGCTGGCTCCCGAGCTAAATCGCGCGGCGCC
>JASHRR010001014.1 GCA_030037185.1 Xanthobacteraceae bacterium
ACGCCGGGCTGGTGCCTCCATGCTTGCCGATCGGCCGCGCATGCCAAGGTCCGGTCAATCTTCATATTCACACCGCGGTCGGACGCACCGCCGGCCGAAGCCTTCCGCTGGACGCGCGCAACCTCGGCCACAACGATGACGATCGTTTCTCTTGCTCGAAATGGGAATTGCGTCGCTGACGTTCATGCTGTCGCAAAATTGCGCGGACCGGGTTTGGCAGGCTGCGCCAAATCAGCGGGCGCCCCACGCTGATCGGCCGCGTCATCTTGCTTGCGGCAGGCGCATGCCGAGAGCCGTGATGCGCTGACGCACGGCAGGTTCGGCAAGGGCTGCCAGGAAGGCGTGGACGGACGGGCGCGTCCGGCGGCGATCCAACACCAGAAAATCATAGTGTTCGGGCGCGATCGGCAGAAACGCCAAGCCATAGAGCTTCGCCACGTTGGCGATCGCGATGCCCCAATCGGCGCGGGCCTGGGCGACCGCGGCCGCCACCGCATTGTGGGATTTCGGCTGATTGGCGTACCCCGGCGGACGGCGGCCTTCGAGCAGCCGGTCGATCAGGATGCGGGTGCCCGACCCGGCGTTGCGATTGACCATCAGGCAGGACGAATCGGCCATCGCGGTGCGCAACGCCTCCGCCGCGATTGTGCCGGAAAACCGCGCATCGCCGCTGCGAAATATGAAGCCCTGCATACGTTCCCAGCCGGGATGGAGGAAGATTCCGGGGCGCACCAGATGCCTATTGTATTGGCCGCTCGCGGCATCGAGGAGGTGCACCGGCGCAATATCGCATTCGCCACGCTCCACCGCCGCCACCCCGCCGATGCTGCCGATTGCGACCGTTCGAGCCGCAAAGCCCTGTTCGGCGAGCCTGTCGATGACGGCGTCGAGCGCCACGCAATGGCTTCCCATGATGACGATGTCGGGCACCTTCGCGCGCCCGCCGATCAATGTCACCTCCTTGGTGAGGCCTGCATCGAGACCGCCACTGAGTGCATCGATCGCCAAAAAGCCGTCGGCCTGGGAGAAGGAGGTGACGGCGCCCGAACCCTTGCCGATCGGGAAGGCGACCGGTCCGTGCTCGCCCGGCACCAGAGCCACCAGGACGAACTCCTGCCGGCCCATCTCGGAGGGAATTCGCACCGGAACCGTCGCTTTCACGGATTGTGCTGCCTCAGCGGGCAGTCCGGCGCGGGCGCGGATGATCGGCGCGACAAACGCGTGGAAGGTGAAGATCGCGGAGGTCGGGAAGCCCGGCAGTACAGCAATCGGTTTGCCATCGCTGACCGCAAGGCACAGCGGCTTGCCGGGTTTGAGGGCGACGCCGTGCACCAGCACGCCCGGCGGCCCGAGGCGGGCGAGAATCCGATAGGACAGATCGCCTACGCCCTTGGAGGTGCCGCCGGAAAGCACCACCATGTCGCAAGCAGCGAGCGCGTGGCGCACCGCGGCTTCGAGCCTGGCCTCGTTGTCGGGAATGACGCCGTAATGGATTGCCTCGCCACCGGCCTCCTCGACCGCCGCGCCCACAATCGCGCTATTGCTGTCGTAGACGCCGGCCGGCGGCAGCAATGTGCCGGGTAATACCAGCTCGTCGCCGGTCGAGAGCACGGCCACCTGCGGCCGCCGCACCACTGGAATTTCCGCAATTCCACAGGCAGCCAGGATTCCGATCTCGCGCGAGCTGAGCTGCTGACCGCGCCGCAAAACCGTTTCGCCGCGCGCCATGTCAGAGCCCGCGAAGGCCACAAATTGGCCGGCGGCAGCCGTGCGCCGCACGTCGATGGCCGGTCCTTGGGGCGTTTCGACCAGGCCGGTATGCTCGATCATCACCACCGCGTCCGCGCCGCGCGGCACCGCCCCGCCGGTGGCAATCGCGCTTGCCATCCCGGCGCGCAGTTCGAGGGTGGGCGGATGGCCGCAGGCGATCACCTCGGCTGTGAGCAGAAGCCGTCGCGGCGCGCGCTCGCCTGCCCCGATCGTGTCGGCCGCCCGTAACGCAAAGCCGTCGACGTTGGCGCGGTCAAAGGCCGGCACGTCGGTTTCGGCAGCGAGGTCGGATGCGAGCACGCGTCCGAGCGCTTGCGTCAGCCTGACCGTCTCGGCGGCAAGCGGCGAGCGATCGGTCGCCGCTTCAAAGCGCCGGCGCGCCTCGTCGGGTAAGATGACTTCGAGAAACTGCTCCTGGCGCGCAGCGGACCGCACGGTTGCGAGCAGCTCGGCGTTGCCATGCGGCGTCTCGCGATCTGACGTCATGACCGCACGCTCATGGCAACGGATACACGCTGACGCGGGCGCCGGGCGGCAGCCCTTCGCTTGCGGCCGGGATGACGATCCACCCGTCGGCCTGGGCAAGGGTTGCGAGCGGCAGATATTTCGATGCGAGCGGTGCGACGCCATCGCCAGCCTGGCGCACCAAAACGAGTTCAGTCAGGCCGACCGTCGAGGCGATTTTTCCAATCAAGGTGCCGTCGCGCGAGGATAAATGCCCGCTGGCGCCGCGCAGCCTGGTCACCATCGCCCGCCCGATCAGCAGCCACACGGCGAGCGTCGCGTCGAGGCGGCCCGGCAGGACCAGCACCGGCCGTGAGTTGGCAATGCCGAATGCCGCGGTCTCGCCCGGCGACACGGCAATGCCATGCGCCTCGACAGTGCCGATCTTGCGCAGGGCGTGCACGGTCTTGTCGCAAGGGCCGGCGCCGGTGCCGCCGACCATCACCGTGGCATCTGCTTCGTTGCCGCTAAGAACGGCTTGCACATCGCGACCGGGAGTCGTGGCCACCGGCTCGCCGCCATCGGCAGCAATTGCATGGGCAAGCCATCCCGCGATGGCGTCGGTAACGTCGTTGCGGTCCTGCCCCACGCGAGCGACCCGGACGCGGGGCTTGCGGACACGCGCCCCGGCGAGGCCGAGTGCCTGCATGGCCGCGACATCGACGGCGCGCAGGCGGTGGCCTGCCTGCCGCAGCAGTTCGCCGGCGCCGGCATCGGTGCCGGGCATCAGCACGCCCTCGCCCGGGGTCATCGCGGCATGCACCCGGCCGGCACCGGCGTGCCACGTCACGGCTTCGAGCGGAGCCACCGTGTCGCTGTTGCCGCCCAACACTTGGCCGACCGCGATCTCGCGGAGGTGCTGTAGTACCGTTGGCGTATAGGGCCCTGCGTCAGCGGTCAACTCGGCATGGACGGCCCAACCGTCGATCAGGGCGAGCGGCGCCGCCGGATGCGGGTGTTCGACCACAATGTCCTCAGCCAACGCGGAGCCCAGCGCGGCGGCGACAGCCATTTCGCGCGGCGCTGCCGGCTGCACGCGTTGAGCGATCAGCTGCATGACATCTTCCAGCGGCGTCAAGCGCGCGATCCGTTGGCGATGCTCAAGTGGGTCGATCATGTTGGTTATGTGGTAAGGGCCGGCGGCCATGGTCAAGAAGGTCTGCGCTCGACGCGCCTGTTTGATCGATGAGCCAAGTCGAAGGAGGTCGCCGGCGATAATACCAGTAAAACCACTTTCGGCCCAGGAGCGGCGGGCCCTCGAGGGTCGTTCAGATGCGGCCCGTCCGGGCACCTCACCTCGGCAAGATCGAATATAATGCCGGCGGCCGGCGGAGCTTGGCACAGAGCGGAGCTTGGCACAGACATGCCGGGGCGACCCTCGACCGGGTTCATGGGATTGAGGTAGGCTGGTCCGGTTTTCACTGGCGGCCCGCGTGATCGGATGGCCGCTCTGTCTTGGCCCGAACAGGTTTGCTTCGGCCTCGCTTTGTCTGCATCCTGGTGGACATGCTCGGGAGGATGGCCATGCTCTACCGAAGCTCGCTCGGTGCACTCTCGCTTTTGGCGGCGCTGCTTGTCGCGGTCGTCTGCGCTCAGGCGTGGGATGATCGGAAGTTTCCTGATTTCACGGGACAATGGGTTCGCGCCGAGGGTGCCCGCGGCGTCGGTCGATTCGACCCAACCAAGCCTCCGGGCCGGTTACAGGAAGCCCCGCTGACTGCTGAATATCAGGCTATCTACGAGGCGAATCTTGCCGACCAGGCCAGTGGCGGGCAGGGCATCGATCCGACCTATCGGTGCCTGTCGCCGGGCATGCCGCGAATCATGCACGCATATTCGCCGATGGAGATCGTCGTGACGCCTGATACCACCCACATCCTGATCGAACACATCCACGACAGCCGGCGAATTCATACCGACGGACGCGACTGGGCCGAGGACATGGATGCCAATCCGATGTTTGCCGGCTATTCCATCGGCAGATGGATCGATGAGGATGGCGACGGCCGCTATGATGTGCTGGTGGCCGAGACGCGCGGTCTCAAAAACCCCCGCACCTACGATGCCAGCGGCATTCCCTTCCATGAGGACGGCCGGACGATCATCAAGGAAAGGATTTATCTCGACCGGGCCAACCCCAACCTTCTGCACGACGAAATCACCACGATCGACAATGCGCTGACGCGTCCCTGGACGGTCGTCAAGAACTACCGCCGCGTCGTCACCAACAAGCCAATCTGGTGGCGTGAGGACATTTGCACCGAAAACAACGCTCACGTTGTGGTCGGCAAGCAAGACTATTTCCTGAGCGCCGACGGCTTCTTGATGCCGATCAAGAAGGACCAGCCGCCACCGGATTTGAGGTATTTTAAGCAAACGGGCAGATGACCAGCCGGCATCCCGCCTGCGCGGACGAATTGCGGGCGGCCAGCCGCGCGCGGTTCGCAGGTCCCCATCAAGGCAGTTCGACAAGGTTGTTCCGGTCGGATTTTGCCGCTGAGGTCGTCGCCGAGTACGCCGGCGCAATTAACGGGAGGAGACATATGAGCCTGCGAACGGTCAGGATAGCAACGGGCCGATTTTGGCGGATCGGCGTCGCGCTGCTCGCGGCCAGCGCGGCCGCTGTGGGATGGCCGGCGCTCGCCGCCGAGGTGACGCCGCAGCGCCTCACCAATGCCGATCGCGAGCCGCAGAACTGGCTGATGAACCATCGCACCTATGACGGTCAGCGCTTCTCGCCGCTGGCCCGCATCAACCGGGACAGCGTCAAGGGCCTGCGGCTCGCCTATGCGGTGCCGCTCGGCGGTTCGGCCGGCAACGAGTCCAACGAGGCGACGCCGCTCGCGGAAGACGGGTTTCTCTACATCACGGACTCCTGGAGCGTGCTCTACAAGATCGACGGCACCGCCGGCGACGTCGGCCGCATCGTGTGGCGCATGGATCCGAAGGCGGAGCGGCAGACGGTGAACCGCGGGGCGGCGTTTTGGGGAAACCTGGTGATCTCGCCTGCCAACGCGCCCGCGCGCATCATCGCCACCGACAAGACCAGCGGCAAGATCGTGTGGGAAACCAACGTCGCCTTCGACGTGCCGCAGCTGCAGATCACCGGGGCGCCGCTTGCCATCAAAGACAAGATCATCATCGGCGCCTCAGGTGGCGACCGCGGTTTGCGCGACTGGATCGCGGCGCTCGATGGTGCGACCGGAAAGGTGTTGTGGCGTAAATTCACCGTGCCGGCACCAGGCGAGCCCGGCAGCGAGACATGGAAAAGCAACGCCTGGCAGACCGGCGGCGGTGCCCTGTGGGTGACCGGAACCTATGACCCGGATACCAACCAGACGCTGTGGGGGGTCGGCAATCCGGTGCCGCAGTTGGACGCGAGGGTGCGTCCGGGCGACAACCTGTTCACCAACAGCGTGGTGTCGTGGGACCCGGACAGCGGCAAGATGAACTGGTATTTCCAGTACACGCCCGGCGACATGTGGGATTATGACGAGGTCGGTACACACATTATGTTCGAACGGGTGATCGACGGACAGATCCGCAAGCTCGTCACCCATTCGGCACGCAACGGTTTCGTCTACACCATGGACCGCCACAACGGCGCCATGGTGGGTGCCAAGCCGTACACGAACGTCACCTGGACCACGGGCATCGACCAGAAGACCGGCAAGCCCCTTGACTACGATCCCGGCAAGGACGTGCAGACCTATTCGGGCCTTGCCAATCCGACCCCGGACGCGCCGGTCAAGCAGGTCTGCCCTAACCGCAACGGCGGCAACAACTACTATCCGTCATCGTACAGCCCGACGACGCAGCTCCTCTACGTCCCGGCGATGACGGCCTGTGAATTCGTGTCCATCGACAAGGACAAACCTAAAACCGAAAAGGGCTGGATCCCGCGGTCGGGTGGGTCGTTCCATGTCGAGGATCGCTATGAAAGCAACCTGACCGCTCTCGATCCTGTGACTTTCGAGATCAAGAAGAGCGTGCATCTGCGCTACCCCAACTACGCCGGCACCCTCACGACGGCCGGCGGCCTGGTCTTCACCGCCCTCATGGATGGCACCGTCGCAGCCTATGACGACACCTCGCTTGAGGAGCTTTGGAAGATCAATGTTGGCTCAGGCTTTGCGGCACCGCCGATGACGTTCGAGGTCAATGGGCGGCAGTATATCGCCATTGCGTCGGGGCCGAGCGGTCCTGCCAGGGCCAAGCTCATGAACACGCCCGAGCTCAAGGATCAGCGCCACGCCACGGTGCTGTATGTCTTCGGGTTATGAACTGCAAACGCTGATCGGCATGCATCTTCCGCTCCCGCGACCGTCAGCCTTCGAATGCTTCAGCTCGGTCGAGAATCGGCATCTTGATCCCCTGAGGCTGGCTGGTCGGCAAAGCTGATCCTGACTGCTGACCAGCCGCGCCGTCCACCCCGGATCTACGACGCGTCCCGGCGACGGCAACCGGCTTTACCAGCAGCGCGCGGGCGTCGCCGCACGCTCATGGGCAGTGCGCGCCGCGGTGGCGGCGTGATGCGGTGCAACGGCCACACAATGTGACCCGGCGCCACAAGCTCGAACTCGCTGACAATGGCCGCGACGACAATCATCGCCTCTTGCAAAGCAAACACCGAGCCGATGCAGGCACGCGGCCCGGCCCCGAAGGGCATGTAGACATAGCGGTCGATGGTTGCGCGCGACGGCGGCAGGAACCTTGCGGGATCGAAGAACTCGGGCTCTGTCCACCACAGGCAGTGGCGATGCAGAGGGGGCGATGACGACCATGGCGCCGCGCCGGATCGGTGTGGCGGCAAGCTGGTCGGAGCTGGGTGCAACCCGGCTGATCGCCGCGAGCGGCGGATAGAGCCGCAGCGCCTCTTCAACGACTGCGCGGGTCTCGACCAGGCGCTCAACAAGCGTCTCGGCAGGCCCGGCAAGCTCACGCGTTGCCTCTGCTATCACGCGCTCGCGCCAGGGCGATGATTGGGACAGCAGGAACAAGGTCCAGGCTATCGCATTGGCGGTCGATTCGTGGCCTGCCGACATGAAGGTAATGACGTTAGCGCGAATTTCCGCCGAACTCAGTCGGCGCCCGGTTTGCGGGTCACGCGCGCTCAACATCAGCGTCGGCAGGTCCTGCGGCGGGCCGATCGCGGGCACCTCCGGGCGGCCGCGCTTGGCAATCATTTCGTCAACGCCCTGATCGAACAGGCGGACCGCCGCGCGCGTGCGCAACCGTCCGATCCGGGGTACGAAGTCGGGCAGATTCAGGAGATCAAACGGGTCGATGCGGCCAAGCGAATCGAAATAGATTCTCATCGCAGTCCGCAGCTCGCGGCGGTTTCCCGCAATGCCGTCAGAAAAAATCGTGCGCTCCAAGACTGTCAGCGTAAGTTCGGTCACCTCGTCAGCGATCTCGATGACCTCACCGTCGTACGAGCGCCACCGCTCGAGGAGATCACCAGCTGCCCGCAGCATGGTCGGCACAAAGGTCCTGACGTTCCTGAGCGCAAGAACCGGTGCGAGCGCGCGGCGCTGCAGGCGCCATTGAGGGTCTTTTGCAGTGAGCAGCCCGTTGCTCAGTACTGCGAGCATCCGCTTTTGGAACCCGTCCTTGGGATAGTTGTCACGGTTGTCGGCGAGCACCCGGCGAATCGCAACGGGATCATTGATGACCGCGACCTCGCCGAACGCAAGCCGCGTGGTCACGATCGGACGTTCGAAATATCCGCTGGTCCAAGCTTCAATCGGGTTATTCCACAGCGTTCTTAAAAATGACAGTGGCCGCAATGGCGCGACCTGCGGCACCGGAGCCGGCGGACGGAACCATGTGTTCTCGCGCACGAGCGACCTCGCAAGGCCGAGTCTTAAAGAGAGCGGCCTTCAACGTTGATCATGCCGCCCGTCCCGGGACTCCAGGCATAACGCCACCCTGAGCGTAACGTTGCCAAAGGCGCCGACGCAAAAGACGCCGGCTTGTTCCACCAATGCCCGTTCGCTGGACTTTGCGGCGATCCTGTTCGCCGAGGCGCGGCTCTCGAGCCTCACTTGAAACCCCTGATCACCACCGATTGAGCAACGCCCTCGCGGTGCAGACGACTGCCGGCAGTCTCAGGCGTTTACGATACGAAATGCGGCACCGCGTTGCAATTTTCCGCGAGCGCATTGCCGACCCAGCGCTTCGACCAACTTCATCGGGCCTTCGCGGGCCGTCGTGTTGGCCGCGGCCGCGGCAGTGTGCGCAGCCGTGACAGTGCGCTCAGAGCGGCACCGCGCGCTGCGATCAGAAAATCGAGAACCAGAGCCAGTTCGTCATCGCGATACTTTGACAGCACAGCCATTGCGGCGCGCTCCATCGGCGCGAACAGCGGCGCGAGGCGCTCGGTGGCGGCGGGCAGCGCCCGGACCAGGATCTTGCGGCGGTCGTCAGCGTCGCGCTGACGTCGCGCAAGCCCTGCGCGCTCGAGCCGATCGATGATGCCGGTGACCGCACCGCTCGTCAGCCCGGTGAGCTGAGCGAGCCTGCCGGCGGTGAGCTGACCACGCGAGATGTGATCGAGGCATTCGAGATCGGTGCTGTTGATGCCGAGCCGGCCGGCGACGGCTTGGCTATAGAGCACGCTCTGGGCGCTGACATCGCGCATCGCCGCATTGAGCGCGGCCTTAAGCTCGCGTCGCCGCTTGCTTTTCGTTGACATCACTTTGCTTATCCCTGACAAGGTCACTATCTTATATGCTAAGATAAATGCAGGAACCTGGAGCCGACCATGAGCGCCTCCGCAGAGCGCAAACCGAAGCCGTATAAGGGTATTGCCATGGAGGGCATGATTGCGACCTGGTACGCCAAGAACACCGGCAAGGCCGTTGCCGAATACCGCAGCTTGGCTAAACGTATAGCCGACGGACTGCGACCCGGCGACAGGGTGCTCGAAGTCGCCCCCGGACCGGGCTATCTCGCTATCGAGCTGGCGCGGCTCGGGTCTTATCGGCTAGCCGGGCTCGACATCAGCCGAACATTCATCCGCATGGCGCGCGAGAATGCTGCGCGGGGTGGCGTCATGGTCTTGTTCCAAGAAGGCGACGTAGCGGCGATGCCGTTTGCCGCCGACACGTTCGACTTCATCGTGTGCCGTGCCGCGTTTAAGAACTTTGGCGATCCGGTCGGCGCGCTGCGCGAGATGCATCGCGTGCTGCGGCCCGGCGGCAGGGCGCTCGTCATCGACATGCGCAACGATGCCTCTCCCAAGGCGATCAGGGACGAGGTGGCGAAAATGCAGCTTAGCCGGATCGACCGCTTCCTCACCCGGACCACGTTGTCGGCGCTGAGGAAACGCGCCTATTCCAAGCTGGATTTTGAGCGGATGGCGCAGGCGACGCCGTTCGGCCGCTGTGATATCCGCGAGGAGCCGCTCGGCTTCGAGGTCACGCTGACGAAGTGATCGCGCAGGCGGCGGTGCTGATGACCGACTGACCTGAGAGGACGCAGGCGACCAACAAAAAGACGGTGTGCACCGCGGTGCCGGAAGATGATGCCGGCGGGCAGTGGCCTGCAGCCGACGGGCGACGATACCGGGAATCGCGACGATAAGGATGACGCGTGCGGGTGAATCCAGTGCCGCCGCCCAACACCTGCGGGGCGTTGCCGGACGGCTTTGAGGGCCGCAGGACCGCCGAAAGTCGCTTGAATGGCGGGTTAGGCGACCTCCCCGCTGGCAAAGTCAGATGTCATTCCCGCGACGCGGTGAGCCTCGCTCGCTGCGCCCAGGGGTGCGGACTTCGACGCCGGTGTGGTGTAAAACTTGTCGACGGCGCGCCCTTTGTTGGAAAACGCCATAGGGAGGAGCTTCATGACAACGCGCGATAATTCGATGCGCATCGCATTGTTGGCGGGCAGCGTGCTGGCAACGGCATCATCGGCATTGGCCGCCGAGGTGACGCCGGAGCGGCTCATCAATGCGAACCGCGAGCCGCAGAATTGGCTGATGAACCACCGCACCTATGACGGGCAGCGCTTCTCCCCGCTTGCCGGCATCACCAAGGACAACGTCAAGAACCTGAAGCTCGCTTATGCGGTGCCGCTCGGCGGCACCACCGGCAACGAATGGCTGGAGGCAACGCCGCTGGTCGAAGACGGCTTCCTCTACATGACCGACGCCTGGGGCGTGCTCTACAAGGTTGATGTGCGCTCGGGCGACGCCGGCCGCATCGTCTGGCGTATGGAGCCCAAGCAGGAACGGCCGCAAACCAATCGCGGCGCGGCGCTGTGGGGCAATTTCGTGATCACGGCCGCGAACTGGCCGGCGCGCATTATTGCGACCGATAAGGAGACGGGCAAAACCGCCTGGGAAGCCAACATGACAACCGACCAGCCGGAGCTGCGCATCACCGCGGCGCCGCTGGCGGTCAGGGACAAGATCATCGTGGGCGCTTCGGGCGGCGACAACGGCGTGCGCGATTATGTGGCGGCGCTCGATGCGGCGACCGGAAAGCTCATGTGGCGCAAGTTCACCATCCCGGCGCCGGGCGAGCCCGGCAGCGAAACCTGGAAAGGCAATACCAACGCCTGGCAGACCGGCGGCGCCGCCGTGTGGGTCACCGGCACCTATGACCCGGCGACGAACCAGACGTTCTGGGGCACCGGCAACCCGGTGCCGATGTTCGACCCGTTCTATCGTCCGGGCGACAACCTCTACACCAACAGCATTATCTCCTGGGACCCGGACAGCGGCCGGATGAACTGGTTCTTCCAATTCACTCCTGGCGATATGTGGGACTACGACGAGGTCGGCACCCACATCCTTATCGATGGCGAGATCGCCGGCCAACCGCGCAAGCTGATCACGCATTCGGCTCGCAACGGCTTCCTCTACACGATGGAGCGAGCAAGCGGCGCGATCGCGCTCGCCAAACCCTATACGGACGTGAACTGGACCAAAGGTATCGACCAGAAGACCGGCAAGCCGCTCGGGTACGATCCCACCAAAGACATCCAGACCTACGCCGGCGTCGGCAACCTCAACGCGGCCGAACCGCCGAGGAGGGTTTGTCCTTCGCTGCTCGGCGGCAACAATTATTGGCCGAGTTCGTTCAGCGCCCGCACCAAGCTTCTCTATATCCCGTCGGTTTCAAACTGCTCAACCATCACCATCGACCGGGAGAAGCACAACCGTGAGCGAGGCTGGAACGGAGGTCAAGCGCAGACGAACGAACGTTGGGAAAGCGATTTGATTGCGGCTGACCCGACCACCGCCGAGATCAAGCGGAGCGTCCACCTGCCGTACTCGAATTTTTCAGGCACTCTCGCGACGGCAGGCGGGCTGGTGTTCCTTGCGCTGCTCGACGGCACGGTGGCTGCCTATGACGACACCACCCTCGCTGAGCTCTGGAAGATCAACCTGGGCTCGGGCTTCTCGGCGCCGCCGATGACCTTCGAGGTCAGCGGCAAGCAGTATGTGGCGATCGCGTCAGGGCCGAGCCGGGTAGCCAGGCAGCGGCTCGTCAACACGCCAGAGCTCCAGGAGATGCGTCACGCCACCGTGCTTTATGTGTTCGGGCTGTAAGAGCCGCGGCGGCGGAACGATGAGGGAGGGAGCATGAATGTTCGGCATTTCGTTGCCTTGCTGGCAGGGGCGGTTACGGCGCCGGTAACGCTCGCGGCCGGGCAGGAGGCGCCGGCGGTCGAGCGAGCCGCTATTGACAGCGCGCAAAAGGCCGCATCCATCCCGGATTTCTCCGGTATATGGGCCCATATGACGTGGCCCGACTTCGAGCCGCCGCCTGTCGGGCTCGGCCCGGTGACCAACCGCTCGCGCCGCAACGGCGTGAGCGACGTCTACCAACTGGTCGGTGATTACACCAATCCGATCTTGCGGCCGCAGGCCGCTGAAATCGTGAAGAAGCACGGCGAGATTTCGCTGACCGGCGTGCCCTATCCGACGCCGAGCAATCAGTGTTGGCCCGGAGGGGTACCGTTCGTTCTTTACAACATCGGCATGCAGATGCTCCAGCAGCCAGAGAAGATCACGATTCTCTACTCGAACGATCACGAAGTGCGCCGTGTACGCCTGAACCAGCTTCATCCGGCGCGCGTGACGCCGAGCTGGTATGGGGATTCTGTCGGCCACTATGAAGGCGACACGCTGGTGATTGACACCGTCGGCGTCAGGATCGGGCCGTTTGCCATGCTCGACATGTACGGCACGCCGCACAGCCCCGCGCTGCACGTGGTCGAGCGCTATCGGCTCCTCGATTATGAAGCCGCGAAACAGGCGCAAGAACGCGGTCAACGAGAGCTTTCTCGGTTCGGGCGAGATCCTGGTTTTGCTCGCAACCCGGACGACAAAGGCCCGGGGCTGCAGCTTGAATTTACCGTCGAGGACGAGGGCGTCTTCACGACGCGGTGGTCGGCATCAATCAGCTACCGGCGCCCGCTGGGCGCGTGGCCTGAAATGGCATGCGCCGAAAACGCGCAAGGATACTTTTCCGCAACGCATGCTGCCGTGCCGACCGCGGTCAAACCGGATTTCTGAAAGTAAAGGGCCTCGGCGAATGCCGAGGCCCTCCCGGCCTGGCCGATTGGGCCAGACGACACCAAACCTGGCCGCGCCTGAGCGTCATAGTCTCGCACGCCAGACCGTCGCCGGGCGTGCACTCAACACCGAAACGATGACGTTGAGCGCGACTGACCTTACAGCAAGGGGCTACGCTGGCGGTCACCGGATTTGGCGCCAGCCCCGTTAACGAGCGCAGCAGATCTCACGGCGCTCGTTGGCTTTCATTCGTGCGTATGGTTTTGCCTCGGCTCTTTCCGGTTGCTATAGCGGGTCAGCTGCAGCGGGCTCGGCATTTCTAACATGCACACCCGTACGCATAGCTGCCAAAAAATGGCCTATACGCCGCGAACGCAAACGGCCGGTAGAACGGCCTATATGCCGCGAACGCAAACGGCCGGAAAAACGGCCTATACGCCGCGAACGCAAGAGGCCGGTGAAATCTCGGGAAGTAAGAACCGTAAAATCGATGTCGCGGGAAAGATCCGGCGTAAGCGTAAAGTGATCGATAATGCCTATACATCGGGTAGTAGCCCGCATGCGCGTAGCGGCGATAGTGGTGGCGCGGGTAGTAGCTTGCATAGGCATAAGGATGGTAAGCGCGGTGGTACATAGCGAAACCGTAAGCACCGCAGCCGCTGTAACTAAGCACCGGCACATATCCGTAAGCGCCGCAAGCCGAAGCCGACGTGGACGCAAATGCGAGGCCCGCTCCTAAGGCCGCAAGTGCTGCATAGTTTTTTGTGTTCCACATAGTGATATCTCCCGGCGGAAATCTTTCCGCTTCAGAGTTGCTTTGTTGGTCAACGTCGAAATGGGATGAATGTTTTTGAAGTCAGCCGCTCTTTTGGGGTGGCTGGATGACGCAGCAATGCAGCGGTATTGCTGACAAATCGTTCATCTTGATTGCCGCACTCCCAGCGGCGTTACTTGCTCGAACGGCCAGCTGTTTGTGCAAGGCGCTCAAGAAGACGATGATGCCCGCGCCAAGCGAGGGCATCGCGGGAGAGATCGAACGATCGATCTGCCGCCTGCTGCGCCGATCTGCCTTGTGGCGGCTCGCCCCGGCCGAAGCCGCGGGCTTCCCGGCAACCGCGATCGCTCCTTCGGCAAGCCTGCGCGGCCCCGCAGGGGAGACGGCGAACCGCCTACCTTATCGCGAACCTGCGACAGCAGGGATCGGGACACTCAAACTTGCAGCAGAGACCACGGCCCTGCGAAAGCGTTGAAGGCATGGCTGACAGGTTTTTAAAAGTTGAAGCAAAGGCACCGAGCGCCTTATATCCGGATGAATAAAATCGGCGGATTTGACGGTGCATTCTGTTTAAGTTGTCCGCGCGGCGCTAAGGTTTCGGGGGAGGAAGAGTCTTGCCGGTCGGCGTGCCCATTCCCTTGTAGACGAAGCGCTGGAAGCGCCGGCCGTCGAAATTTTCGCCGACATAGATATTGCCTTTGCTGTCGACCGCGAGGGCATGCGGCACGTTGAGCGATCCGCCAAAGATCCCTTGCTGCCCGATGCGATCGACGACCTCGAGCGTTTGCCGCAGCACGATCCAGATGTGATGGTTCGCGCCGTCGATCACATAGAGGAAGCGCTGATCCGGCGAGAACGCGAGCCCGGAGGCGGACCCGGCGAGCAGCGTTCTCGGTGCCACGAAGGCTTCATGGACAAACGTACCGTCGGTCTTGAAAACCTGTATGCGGTCGTTGACCCGGTCGGCGACGTACACCAAGCCGTCCTTCGACAGCGCAACATTGTGCGGCAAACGGAATTGCGGCGCCGGCGGCGCATCCGGGTCGTAGGGGCCAAGGTTTTGGTCGTCGGGCCTATGGCCGTAAGCGCCCCACATGCGCTTGACGGTCAGCGTCTCGGTGTCGATCACGACGATGCGGCGGTTTCTGTAGCCGTCGGCGACGTAAAGCTCGTTTTCTGCGGAATCCACGGTCAGGTTGGCCGGGCCGCCGAGGTTGTGCGTATCGGAGCTGCCGCCACTCTTGCCGCGATGGCCGAACTGCGCCAGGAACTTGCCCTGGGTGTTGAACTTGAGGACTTGGTCATCCTTCTCGCCGCTTCCGGCCAGCCAGACATTATCTTTGGCATCGACAAAGATACCGTGCTCGATCGATGGCCACTCGTAGCCCTCTGCGGGCCCGCCCCAGGATGCAAGCAGCTTGCCGTCCTGGTCGAATTCGAGCACCGGCGGCGCCGGGACGCAGCAATCCGCTCTGGGCGGCATCATGCCTGCGCCAGCGAAACGCTCGTTCTTCTGCAACGGGCCCGGCCTGTGCAGCACCCAAACGTGATCGTGGCTGTCGACAGCCATCCCGCCGATCGCGCCGATCGCCCAGTTTTCCGGGAGTGGCTGCGGAAAGGTCGGATCATACTGAAATTTCGGGACCTCGACAGTTTGCGGCGACTGTCCGAAGCTGACGCCGCTCCTCAGCGTCGAGGTTGCGCCGAGAACCAGGCCGATGGCGGCCATGGCAAAGGTAAGCTTTCGATTCATGACCCGCCTCCCTGTCGCTTCGCGTATTATTAAGATGACCAATGGATGACGATTCCCCGCAACGGCACTGAGCATGATGCGAACGAGACGGCCATCCAGGGGACCGGCGGCTCGCTATCCGGATCGCGCTGGGCGGACAATTGGCGTTAGCTGCGCGGCCCAAAACCATCTTTTGCCCGCAACGCGAACCGCGATACACTAAAGCTTAAGCCGCGGATCCCGTCTATGGTTCGCGGGGAGTTTTTCGTTGTCATAACACGCTGCAGTGCAAAGGGAGGTCATCATGCGCGACCGCTTCGCGGGTTCGACGGTAACCGTCGCCATTGCCGCCGCCGCTCTCAGCGCCGCCATTTCGGTGCCCAGCAGCCGGATTTCGGCTCAGGCTTCCTCACCTTCTGAAGGGGTCCGGGCGGCGCAAGGCAAGCTAGGGGCGGCGCCGAAAACGCCCTGGGGCGAACCCGACCTGCAGGGAATTTGGACGGACGAATTTGATACCGCCCTACAGCGCCCTCCGCGATTTGCGAACCAGGAGGTTTTCACCGAAGCGCAGCGCGAAGAGCTCGACAAGGAGCGAACCGCGCTCTACAGCGAGGAAAGACCCGCCGAGCGCGGCACGGAGTTCGACGTCGCACGTGCCTACAACCACGCAGTATTCTTGTCCAACAAGCGCGTCGGCACCCGCACGTCGCTGATTGTGGATCCGCCCGATGGCCGGATTCCGCAACTGACGCCGGCGGCGCAGAAGATCGCCGCGGCTGACCGGGACTTCCGTCTGGCGCTGCTGCAGTCGACTGACACGTGCAAAACCAAGTCGTCCCGCTGCAGAGGCGGCAAATATGACCCGGCTCCTTCGCCGCGGCGCGCCGAGCTGCCGCCTCGCTACAACACCCTTCGCATGAACCGCTATGACCGTCCGGAGGACGGCGGTTTGTCCGAGCGCTGCCTGACCGGCGGGCTGCCCGAGTTTGGCACGGCGTTCGGCGGGAGCTTCCGCCGTATCGTACAGACCCCCGGCGGCATCACGATGTTCTACGACGTGGGTCAGGGACAAGGCTGGCAGCGCAATATCGTCATGGATGGGAGCCCGCATTTGCCGGCTGACATTCGCCAGTGGTTTGGCGACTCGCGCGGCCATTGGGAGGGAGACACTCTTGTCATTGACGTCACGAATTTCAGTCCGAAGACCGATTATCGCGGTTCGCGCGAGAACCTGCACCTCATCGAGCGGTGGAGGCGGACGTCCCCGACCGCGCTCGAATACGTCGTGACCATTGAAGACCCGACCGTGTGGACGCATCCGTGGACGGTCCGCCAGGAGTTCACCAAGCAGAGCGATCAGGAGGACAGAATCTATTACGAGCCGCGCTGCGTCGAAGGAAACTACG
>JASHRR010001015.1 GCA_030037185.1 Xanthobacteraceae bacterium
TGGCCGTCGCTTCGCGGCGCGGCATGCCGAGGCGGTGTTTACGGCCCATATGGAGAAGGCAAGCGCCCGAGCCTTCTACGTCGACTTGAAAGCGCTGGTTGCAGCCGAGGGGCGGCCGCCCGACAAAGTAATCATTCTACCCGGCCTTAGTCCAATGATCGCATCCACCGAGGTCGAGGCGCAGCGGCTGGCGCGCGAGTTGAACGAGTTGTCGGACCCCGAGGTAGGCCGCAAGCGGTTGTCCGGTCGGTTCGGGGGCTACGATTTCGCCGATCTGCCGCTGGACCGCCCGCTGGCGCCCGAGGACTTTCCCGAACCCGGCTCGGTGGAAGCAGCGCGGAGCCGAACGGAAGTGATATTGAGCTTGGTGCGCCGCGAGAAGCCGACCCTGCGGCAATTGCTGGCAAGTCTCGCCGGCGCCCGGGGCCATTTGACCGTCGCCGGCACCCCAGAGCAGATCGCCGATCTGATCGAAGATTGGTTCACGGACGGTGCAGCCGATGGCTTCAACATCATGCCTCCGCTATTGCCGGCGATGCTCGATGTTTTCAGCGCTGAGGTCATCCCGCTGCTACGGCAGCGCGGGCTGTTTCGCACCTCCTATCTGGGCAAGACCCTGCGCGAACACTACGGTCTCGATCGGCCGGACAGTGCCTGGGGTCCCGGCATCCGCGAGCTGTCGCCGCGCAGGGCGCCGGTGCGGTGACCCAAAAAATTGAGCCGGAGACGTACCGGGCGCTTTTTTTGCATTTGCAATTGTGTAATTTTCGGCGATGTGTTTGGACTGCGTCCACACTCCTTCACGAAACCCCATCCTATAAAGATCAAGAAAGGGGGCCCGAATGCCTCACCCCGTTGATGCGATGGTTGGCAAGCGCATCCGTCTGCGCCGGGTTCAGCTTGGGCTGTCACAGACGGAGCTTGGCCAGAAATTGGGCGTCACGTTCCAGCAGATCCAGAAATACGAAAATGGCGCCAATCGGGTGAGCTGCAGCCGGCTCTACGAAACATCTGTCGCCTTGGATGTGCCGATCGCCTACTTTTTCATGGATCCGACGAATGCCGGCCTCGAGCTCGCCGTTGCCGAGCAATTTGATGTGCCGGACCTGAAGGACGGCATTCACCTGATGACGGCGTTCCGCCAGATCCCGAGCCTCGCCGTGCGCAAGACCTTCATTGCCTTTGTCGAATCCCTCGCCGGCCAATTAAGCGGCGGGCGCGGTTGAGGACCTTGCCTTTGGCCGCGGGTGCCGTGAGCGTGTTGCGGCGATATTCCAAACGTCATTGCCGGACCTGACCGGCCCCGTGGCGTCAAGCCGGCGAGGGACCAGCAAAGGTCAACCCGGTTGGGACGTGCTCCCGACGCAAGGCGGGTGAGCTGAAACCATCTTGGAGTCACGTCCGTGATCTGGTAGCCGTCGTCGGGACGGCGGATTGGTCATCGGCAGAGCGGCGCTTGGTTGGAACCCGGTGAGAATGCGGGCTACAACGGGGCGGAGAAAAGATGAACAAAATGCACGACAAAGCGGGACGACCGATTGTGGTGGTCACCGGAACCGGCCTCGTCACTTCGCTTGGCGCGGGCAAGTGCGACAACTGGCGCCGTCTCACCGCCGGCGAATCGGGAATTCGGCAAATCACCCGGTTCGGTACCGAGGGCCTCAGGACCAAGGTCGCCGGCACAGTGGATTTCATCCCGGTTGACCCTTATTCGGCGCCGGACCTATCCGAGCGGCTCGCTGAGCTCGCCGCGGAGGAGGCGATCGCACAATCCGGGCTCGGCTCCCGCGGCCATTTCCCGGGGCCGCTGTTTCTCGCCGTCGCGCCGGTCGAGATCGAATGGCCGCAACGGGAAGTGCTGGCCAAGGGCTCGGGCGCGAACGAAGGGGTGAGCTACGATGATCTTCTGCGCGCGGCTGCGTCGGGGCGCTATCATCGCTATCACCAGCGGTTCCTGTTCGGTTCGGTCGGCGAAGCCTTGGCGGCCAAGTTCGGCACCGCCGGCTCGCCGATCTCGCTGTCAACCGCCTGCGCGTCCGGCGCGAGCGCAATTCAGCTCGGCCTCGAAGCGATCCGCCGCGGCGAGACCGATGCCGCGCTTTGTGTCGCCACCGACGGCTCGGTCAATCCCGAAACCCTGATCCGGTTTTCGCTGCTCTCGGCCCTCTCGATGCAAAACGATCCGCCCCAAGCCGCGGCGAAGCCGTTCGCGAAGAATCGCGATGGCTTCGTGATGGCGGAGGGCGGCGGTGCGCTGGTGCTGGAGAGCCGTGAGGCCGCGACGGCGCGCGGCGCCAAAATTCTCGGTGTCATCGCCGGGTGTGGAGAACTGGCAGACAGTTTCCACCGCACGCGGTCGAGCCCGGATGGCAAACCAATCATCGGCTGCATCAGCAGCGCCATCGCGGATGCCGGGCTGGTGCCGGACGATATCGACTACATCAACGCCCACGGCACCGGCACGCCCGAGAACGACAAGATGGAATGCATGGGCGTGTCGGCGGTGTTCGGTGAGCGTGCCCGCCACGTGCCGATCTCTTCCAACAAGTCGATGATCGGCCACACGCTGTCGGCCGCCGGCGCTGTCGAGGCGGTGATCACCCTGATGACGATGGAGCACCAGCGCATCCCACCAACCATCAATTACCTGGTGCCCGACCCTGCGATACCGCTCGACGTGGTGCCCAACGTCGCGCGGGACGGCTCTATTCGCAATGCGATCTCGAACTCGTTCGGCTTCGGCGGCCAGAACGTGTCGCTGGTGATGGCGCGGGAGCCATACTGATGGTGCCAGCCCAGGGAGCACGGCGCGTGCTCGTCACAGGCGGCGGCCGCGGCCTCGGCGCCGCCATCGTCAAGGCGCTGGCAGCCGACGGGCATGACGTGACTTTCACGTACTGTTCGTCCGGCGATGCCGCTCAGGCTTCCGCCAAGGCGCTCGCCGCGGCCTACCCGCAGCAGAATTTTGCGGCGCTGCGGATCGACCTCTCCGACCGCGATGCGGTCGCGGCGTTCACGGCAAAGTTTGGCGACGACACGCGCTTTGGCGGCTTCGTGCACAATGCCGGCCACACCTACGACGCCCTCGCGATGATGATGGACCAGGGCAAGGCCGAGGTCGCCATGCAGGTCAATTACTGGTCGTTTACCCGCCTCGCGAATGCGCTGGTGCGCCCGATGATGCACGCCCGCAACGGGCGTGTCGTCGTGATCGGCTCAGTGACGGCGCTGCGGGCGAACCAGGGCAACGCCGCCTATGCGGCCTCGAAGGCCGCGCTGCTCGCCTATGCGCGCACGCTCGCGGTCGAGGTGGCGCGCACTGGGGTCACCGTAAACTACGTGGCGCCCGGTTTCATCGATACCGAAATGCTGGCCCCCTACGCGAAGTTCCGCAGCACCATGGAGGGCCAGATTCCCGCCCGCCGCTTCGCGGCGCCGGAAGAGATCGCGTCGGTGGTGGCGTTCCTGATGTCGCCTGTCGCGTCATACATCACCGGCGCGATGCTGGCAGTGGATGGCGGCCTGTCCGCCGCGCTTGGCGTGCATCGTTAGGATTTCACAACGGTAAGCCGCAGGGCCAGCACCCCGGTGCGCGCTCGATGCGGTCGATCGTTCTGCTCGGCACGAATTCCGTCCGGACAAGAAAAGCGCCCGCGCGATAAGATCGGGTCTTGGTAGGAATTTCCGACCCGCTGGAACGTCCGCGACAGCTCCCTACCACCACCCTCTTCGCCAACCCCAGCCCGGGCCATAATAGACCCCTGGTCCGTAATAGGTCGGGCCATACACGACGGCGGGCGGCGTATAGTAGCCGGGGCCTTGATAGGCGCCGGGCGGCTCAGGTCCATAGCCCCCCTCGCCTGATTGCGGCCCGTAGCCCCCGCCGGATTGCGGTCCGTAGCCCCCGCCGGGCCCGTAGCCCCCACCGGGGG
>JASHRR010001016.1 GCA_030037185.1 Xanthobacteraceae bacterium
GGCTACTACAAGACCGCTGACGCCGGCTTCAAGGACGAAGACGGCTATCTCTACGTCATGGGCCGCACCGACGACATCATCAACGTCGCCGGCCACCGGCTTTCAACCGGCGGCATGGAGGAGGTTCTCGCCTCTCACCCAGACGTCGCCGAATGCGCTGTGATCGGGGTCAGGCACGAACTTAAGGGCGAGGCGCCGTGCGGCTTCATCGTGCTCAAGGCCGGCGTCAACCGACCATCCGCCGAGATCGAAAAGGAGGTCGTCGCCCTGGTGCGCGAGAAGATCGGCCCGGTGGCGGCGTTCAGACTCGCCATCACGGTCGCGCGGCTGCCGAAGACGCGATCCGGCAAGATTTTGCGCGGCACCATGAAGAAGATCGCCGACGGGGAGCCGTGGACCATGCCGGCGACGATCGATGACCCGGCGATCCTTAGCGAAATCGACAGCGCATTGCAGGGGCATCGGGTGGAGGACAGGTAAATAGCCCCGCCGAGCTGCGGTTCCCGGTGATTCTTAGATCGCCGAGCAAGTCTCTTGGTAGGGCGGCTCGATCCGATGCACTACAAATTGCCGCGACAGCCCGATACAATCGTGGACTCGGCACGCTGATTCTGCTAAACGCGCCGGAACTAGGGAGCAAACGCGGGCTCAACGCGGCCGCTGAGCCCCAGGCCCACGGCAGATCTGTCTAACAGGAGGACGCGTGCAGGTTCTCGTTCGGGATAACAATGTCGACCAAGCCCTCAAGGCGCTGAAAAAGAAGATGCAGCGCGAGGGCATTTTTCGCGAGATGAAGCTTCGCGGGCACTACGAAAAACCCTCGGAAAAAAAGGCGCGTGAGAAGGCGGAAGCCATCCGGCGCGCCCGCAAGCTTGCCCGCAAGCGGGCCCAGCGCGAAGGCCTCCTGCCCGGCAAGCCGAAACCGTTGCTGCGTGCCGGTGGCCCTCCCGGGCGTGGCGCGCCTGGTGCATCGGCACCTCGTCCACCGCGCTGACAGAGCCGGAACCGGGTCTTGCGGCGCTGAGACCGCAGAGGTTTCCGGCCGGCAGTGCCGCGCGGCATGCAAGCATAGGTTTTCCATCGACTGACGGCGCGCGCGCCTGAATGCGAGGAAAGGCAATGCCGCAACCAAGGTCACGCGTTGCTTGTTGTGCTGACCGCCCTCGACGGCTCGCACGGAGCGGAAAAACAAGCGCCGAGACCTCCAGGCAGGCCGCCGCGGCGGCCATGATCCTGCAATGCCTTGCCTTCATCGCCGACGGCCACCGCTGTGGTGAGACGCGTTGCGGCCTGGCCCCCGCTTGGGCGGGTGTGGCGGGTCGCTGCGTCCGCAAAACTTGTCAAACTGCGCCCTGGTTGGAGTAGCTCGCATGCGCAAGATCTGCACGGTTCTCATTGCGCTCTTGCTGGGATCAGCAATGGGCGCATGTAGCAAATGCGAGATTCCCGACCTGCTGCCGAAAATGTGCAAGACCGGAACGAGCGGAAGCTAAAAATTGATTGAGGCGCCGCATTCAGGCGGCCAGGAAAGATTCCGCGAGAAAGCGTTGAACTTCTGTGATCGCCCCGTGCTGGTCGAGGTCGTCGTGCCCGCCATCGGGAAAGCGCACGAAGCGCTTGGGCTCGTGGGCGAGCGCAAACAGGCGCTCGCCCGACGCGATCGGCACGACCCGGTCCCGGGCGCCGTGCAGGATCAGCAGCGGAGCGTGCACGGCACCGATGCGCCGGTCGGACCGGAACTGGTCGTGCATCAGCCATCGGACCGGAACAAAGGGAAATATCCCGGCGGCGACGTCGACGGCCGATGAAAAAGGCGCCTCAAGAATAACCTTGGCGACCTGATGCCGGCTCGCGAGCGCAACCGCCACGCCGGACCCGAGCGAATGTCCCCACAGCACGACCGGGCGCGACGGGAAGCGCGATGTCGTAAAGCGATATGCCGCCTCGGCGTCATGCAGCAGGCCGTCCTCGGTCGGCCTTCCGATCGAGCCCATGTAGCCGCGATAGGACAGCGCAACGAGACCGATGCCGTCCGCCGTCAACTGGCGGTGCTGCTTAGCGCGCGACGGCACGATTTCAGCATTGCCGTGGAAATAGATCACTACGGGTTTTTCGCCGCGCGGCGGCACCTGCCAGATGATCACGCGCGCCCCATCGTCGGTGTCGACGACGGTTTCGTCGGCCTCCGGCAATCCGGCGGCGGCCGGCGAAGGATGTGCCGATTGTGGATGAAATAGAAACCGGCGCTGCGCCAAATAGAGAAATGCCACGAAGCTGACGTAGCCACCGAGGGCGAGCATGACAATCCATTGGAGAATGGTCATGGAGCCCCGTGCGCCCATGTTTCCGCTAGAAGGCGGCGCACACAGAGTGCGAGATCACCCCGACCGATCGCTGGCGAAATTGCTGCTTGTAGGCCGCAACGATCGTCGCGATCCGGTCGCGTGCCGCTTGATCCGCCGTCACGATAATCACCATTTTGCTGGATTCCCGCACTGCACCGCGACCGCCCGGGTCCCGCCACTGCCCGGCTGCTTTTAGAACGGTAAGGCCGTCGGGAAAGCGCGGCGTGATTTCGCGCGCAAGAAACCGCGACCACGCGGCCTCGCCGACCCGGAGGTGGCCGGCAACATTGCGCCCGAACATCAATTCGATTTGCTGCATCGGTCGCTGTGGCGCGTCGCAGGCGACGGCCACTGTGTTGGCGAACGGGCCGATCGCGGCCAGACCGCAAGCTGTCATCCGGTAGGCTCCCGACCTGAGGACATCGACGCGACGGCTTCGCGCCATCAAGCCAGCGCCTTGCCGATTTCTTCGGTCATCTTCTTGGCATCGCCGAGAAGCATCATGGTGTTGTCGCGATAGAACAGCGGATTGTCGATGCCGGCATACCCGGAGGCGAGCGAGCGCTTGTTGAACATGACGGTGCGCGCCTTCCACACCTGCAGCACCGGCATGCCGTAGATCGGCGACTTGGGGTCTTCCTCGGCGGCCGGGTTGGTGACGTCATTGGCGCCGATCACATAGGCTATGTCGGCCTGAGCGAATTCCGAGTTGATGTCCTCAAGCTCGAAAACCTCGTCATAGGGCACGTTCGCCTCGGCGAGCAGCACGTTCATGTGGCCGGGCATGCGGCCGGCGACCGGGTGGATCGCGTATTTGACCTCGACGCCTTCCGCCTTGAGCCGATCCGCCATCTCGCGCAGCGCGTGCTGGGCCTGTGCCACCGCCATGCCATAGCCCGGCACGATGATGACCTTGGAGGAGTTTTTCATCATGTAGGCGGCGTCCTCGGCGGAGCCGAGCTTGACGGGCTTCGCCTCGGCGCCAGCGGCGGGTCCCGCGACTTCGCCGCCGAAACCGCCGAGAATCACCGAGATGAAGCTGCGGTTCATGCCCTTGCACATGATGTAGGACAAGATCGCGCCCGAGGAGCCGACCAGCGCTCCGGTGATGATCAGCGCCGAATTGCCGAGCGTGAAACCGATGCCGGCGGCCGCCCAGCCCGAATAGGAATTGAGCATGGAGATCACGACCGGCATATCGGCGCCGCCGATCGGAATAATGATGAGGACGCCGAGCGCCAGCGATATCAATGTGACGGCCCAGAAATCGATCTGGGCCTGCGACACCACGAATGCGTAGATGAAGGTCACCAACGCCAGCGCCAGTACGATATTGATGTAGTGACGCATCGGCAGCATGATCGGGGCGCCGCTCATGCGCGCCGACAGCTTGAGGAACGCGATCACCGAGCCGGTGAAGGTGACCGCACCGATGGCAACGCCGAGCGACATTTCCATCAGGCTGGATTGATGAATGGCGCCGGGCGTTCCGATGTCGAAGGCGGCGGGCGCATAAAACGCGCCGGCGGCGACCAGCACCGCGGCCATGCCGACCAGCGAATGGAACGCCGCCACCAGTTCCGGCATCGACGTCATCGGTACGCGCCGCGCGATCACCGCGCCAACGCCGCCGCCGGTCGACAGACCAAGCGCAACCAGGATACCGGCACCGAGTCCGGCGGGCGGGTGGGAGAACAGCGTGGTCAGGACGGCGATGGCCATGCCGGTCATGCCGAACAGATTTCCGCGGCGGCTCGTTTCGGGGCTGGAGAGGCCGCGCAGCGCCAAAATAAAGAGAACGCCGGCAACGAGATAAAGCAATCCGACCACATCGGCATTCATGCTGACACGCCTCTCATTTCGATCGCGCAGGGTGGGCAAGGGCGCTTGTCAAGAGTTCGCCAGCTCGCGACGTCAGCACCGCGTGGGCATGGCCGAAGGCACGATCGTCCTCGCATCTTAAGAGCGCCGCGCCGTGCGCCTTTAGCCACCCTGCGATGCTTGATCGCGTTCGCGGTCCTCGCGTCACCGAACCGTAAGCAAGCCGCTGTCGGAATATTCCCCAAGCGCAGCGAGTTCATTACTTCTTTTTCTTCCGGTACATCGCCAACATGCGCTGGGTCACGAGAAAGCCGCCGAATATGTTGATTGACGCGAACACCAGGGCGACGAAGCCGAGCACACGCGCAATGATCGGCCCGCCTTCGCCGCCGACCAGTTGTACGCCCACCGCGAGCAGTGCGCCGACCACGATCACCGAGGAAATCGCGTTGGTGACCGACATCAGGGGGGTATGCAGCGCCGGCGTTACCGACCACACCACGTAATAGCCCACGAAAACAGCGAGCACGAAGATCGAAAAGCGGAACACGAACGGATCGATCGCACCAGCGCTCGCGGTGTGCAGGGCGGCCGCTGCGGCATCCGCGTAGCCTTGAGCCGCCTCGGCGGCCCGTTGCAATTGCTCGGCAGCGCTACGGGCGAGGTCCGCGGCTTCTTGGGGACTGAGTTCGGCCATTTTGGATCTTTCTCAGGCAGCGCTTTTCGGCTGAAAATTCGGATGCACCACGGC
>JASHRR010001017.1 GCA_030037185.1 Xanthobacteraceae bacterium
TGACGCAGACCCAATCGAGGCCGCAAGGCGGGCGAATTGTCCCGTTGGTTTCGACAGCGATCATGAAGCCGCGTTGATGCAGCGCTGCGACGAGATCATCATCGACCTGCAGAAGCGGCTCACCGCCTGTGAGAACGACGAAGCGATTGTCGCCCTCCTCCCCCCACACCCGGGCAATCACCGTCGCCAGCTCTTGCGCACCGGCGAAGCGGCCCCCGAGACAGCCGTCCGTACCGACAAAATCGGTATCGCAGAACGTGCAGACGGCGCCGGCGCGATCTCTTTCGCGACCTGACCAAAGATTGCATCCGGAAAATCGACAAAACACCGCCGCGCGCCCCGTCAGAGCGCCTTCTCCTTGCAGCGTCTTAAAAATTTCCTTGACGGCGTAGCTCATGAGACCCGCTCTGTGGCCGCGACGCGACGGCTATTACCGATTCAGCCCCTTCGGGTCTTCGCCTGTTGTCGAAACCCGGCAAACCTGGCGATGACCGGCGCCGGCCGCCGGGTGCAAGCGCAATGGTGAGGCTTGCGCGGCACCCTGATCGACCCGCGGCTCCCGTGCAAACGACAGCGGCTCACGCACCGGCGCCAAGCGCCTCTTCGGCCGGTGGTGCCGCTACCGGCGGCCTGACGAACACCTTGACCCAGGTCACGGGGCGCGCTGATCGTCGCATATTCCGCCACCTCGCAGGAGAGCGAGACCACACCCGGGCGCCATCTGCCGTGTGGTGCCGCGCCATCAATGCCGGGCAAGCGCGCCGGGTCGAAATCCGGGCTTCTTGGGTCATCGGCTCTGCACCTAGTTCGGCAGCCGGGAAAAGTCCAGATCTTTCAATAAGAAGTTGGGAATCAATAGGAATTTTCATGCCCCCAAGGCGAGCCCATGCAAAGGATCATGCAACGCAGGGCCGCGCGGCCGGAGACTGATCAAAGAGATCAGCAGAGAAGCAAAATGCCTTCAAGCCAGGCTTGTATCGCGCTTTGTGCGAGGAGCGCGATTGTTGGCGCGCATCCGCAGGTTTCGCGCGTTGCGCGCTGGCCAGCTTTTCTGCGCCACTCTACCTTGGCTTGGTGAGAAAGGCTCAGGTTTTGGCCGAACTCAAGTCAGGCGTCAAAGCCGTTTGGCGGAGACGTCGGGGGGAAGCATGGAACATCGCGCATATCGAGACCTGCACGCACACATCGCCGCCTTGGAACAGAATGGCCTCCTCGTTCGCGTGAAGCGGCCGATCAATAAGGATACCGAGATGCACCCGCTTGTCCGCTGGCAATTTCGCGGCGGCATTCCGGAAGCGGAGCGCAAGGGATTTCTGTTCGAGAACGTGATCGACAGTGCCGGCCGCCGCTATGACATTCCGGTGGCCGTCGGCATCCTCGCCTCCAACCACGCGATCTACAGCCTCGGCATCGGCTGCAAGGTCGAGGACATTAAGAAGCAATGGGACCTCGCCGAGCAACACCAGATCGAACCGGTGCTGGTTGCAAACCCGCCGTGCCAGGAGATTGTGGTGCACGGCGAGGCGCTCAATGAGCCCGGAAAAGGCGTCGACGGGCTGCCGATTCCGATCTCGACGCCCGGCTTCGACAACGCGCCTTACGCATCCTGCTCGATGTTCATCTCCAAGGATCCCGATAGCGGCCGCCAGAACATCGGCAACTATCGGGCCATGGTCAAAAGCCCGACCCGGATGGGAATGAACCCGGAGATCGAGCTCAACCAGGGCATCCACGAGCACTGGCTGAAATACAAGGCCCGCGGCGCCAAGGTGCCGGTGGCGCTCATGCTCGGCGCGCCGCCGGCAATCACCTTCGCGTCAGTCCACAAGCTACCGAAGCATCTCGATGAGATCGCCGTCGCCGGCGGGTTGGTCGGCGCGCCGATCCGCGTGTGCAAGGCGAAAACCGTGGACCTTATGGTCCCGGCCGAAGCCGAGATCGTGATCGAAGGCTATCTCGACACCGAGTGGCTCGAGCCCGAAGGCAGTTTCGGGGAATCGCACGGCTACATGAACCTCAAGGAGTACAACGCCTTTATGGACGTTACCGCGATCACGCGCCGCCGCGACGCCGTGCTGGTCTCAATCATCAGTCAGGTGACGCCAAGCGAGAGCAGCCTGATCAAACGGGTTGCCTACGAACCGGCGTTCTTGCACCACCTGCGCCACCACTTGAACATCAGCGGCGTCACCCGCGTGTTCATGCATGAGCCGCTCACCAACCTGCGCAAGCTCATCGTGATCCAGCTGCGCGCCGATACGCTGGAGGCCGAAGTCTGGCGCGCGCTCTATGGTGCGTCGGCCTTTTCGTCGGCGGTGGGCAAGATCATCATCGCGGTCAACGAGGATATTGAGCCCGAAAATCTCGATATGCTGTTTTGGGCGTTGTCTTACCGCATGCGGCCGCACCAGGACCTGCGCATCCTCGATCACAAGGACATGGGCCACGGCCCGCGCACCGGCAAGGACGACAATCACTACGAGGCAACCGATTCGGCAATGCTGATCAACGCCATGATCAAGCGGCCCTTTCCGCCGATCTCGCTGCCGGCGAGGCGGTACATGGAAAACGCCAGAGCGATCTGGGAGGAGCTCGGGCTGCCTCCGCTCAGGCCTGAAATGCCCTGGTACGGTTACTCGCTCGGCCAGTGGCCCGAGGAATTTCAGCTCGAGGCCGATCGCGCGGCACGCAGCGAGTACTTTACGACCGGCGAAACGCTCAAGCAGCGAAGGCGCAACGACAAGCGCTTGAACGATCCATATCTGTCGCTGTAACCCATCCCGGCGCCTGAAGGCGGGGACTTTTGCCCCATCTCCTGTTGGCGTCGGGCATCGCTCTCGCCCCATACCAACCGGAAACGTTCCGGAGCCGAGGTTACAAGGGCGACCCCGGATGCGCGGATATTTGGCACCAACAAAGTCGGCAGCGGCCGTATCGGGGGCGCGCGCCGCTTGCGCGCTCGGCTTTCTGCCGCACGGCCCCCGGGCGGCGATCCGCGTCGTTCCTGCGCCGCCGGGTCGGCGGCGCAGACAAGCGCCGCGACCGCTGCAAGTGATTGAGCCGCCATCCCGCTTCGGAAGCCGAACTGGGCGGGAGGTGACTGGTGTCACAAGCCGATTGCCACCCGACGACAGAGACCTTGAGCCAAACCGGTACAACCTCGGCGCGTGAACCGCCGGCCGCCGGTCGGCGACATATCATGGAGAACACACGGACGCAGACGATGGAGACCCGGCATGCTTGACCGCCAACCGTCATACTTCGAATTTCTGATGAAGAAATCGCGGTCTCCGCGGCGCCCGCGTTCCGTTCGTGCAAGCGACGTCCTGCCGACGCCTGCCACGGTTCGCGTTACGCCAGCCGACTGGCGGCGAATGCCGCCGAGGTCTAACCGTGCCGGCTGGTCGCCCCGACCTTCGGCTGTCATCAGCCAGCGGAAAAGCTCTGGCCCAGCTGGGAGTGACGCCGGCAATCGGCGTGGCCGGGGCAGGCCCGGTCACGACCGAGGAGACCACGTCTGAGCGGGAATGCGCTACTGACGCTTCAGTTCGTTCCTCGTTTGGAAATATCGCAGGTCCGGCGGCGGCTGGTCTTTTTTGGCGGGCATCAGGAGACCGTCGGCGCGCAGGATATACATCTGCTTGCCGATGCCGATTAGCTCTGATC
>JASHRR010001018.1 GCA_030037185.1 Xanthobacteraceae bacterium
GCCTTGTCCTTCAACGGTCTCGCCAACGCGTTCCATATTGCCGCGATCAACGGCGGCCGGCACGTCGCGCCACTGTTTGCGGGCGATACCGTGTTTGCCTGGTCGGCGATACTCGAACGGACGGAACTGGCAAACCGCAGCGATGTCGGAGCTCTGCGGCTTCGCCTGGTTGCCGCCAAAAACCGGCCGTGCGCGGACTTTCCCGACAACTCAGCTGGCGACTACGATCCGGCGGTAATTCTGGACCTCGATTACTGGGCACTGATCCCGCGCTAGCAACGTGTGTGGAGCATGTGGGTGGTGGCTGGCCAAGCGGGGCAGCGACGTGATAGGAGCGTTAACCGGTGCAAAAAAGAGATCGCGAACCTCTCCCCAGCCAACCGGCGACGGATTATCTAGGCGCCGTGCCCGTGCCTGCCCTTCACCGCATGCGGGGGAGGGCGGGATAGCCTCTCGCAATGCGTGCACAGCATGGCACGACCGCCATTGCTCTCGGGCGCCGCATCTGCTTGAAGAGGCCGTCACGAGTCTGGATCGACAACATGGCTGAAGCCAAAGTCTCCGCCGAGCGGCCGCTGTCGCCGCATATGACGATCTATCGGCCGATGCTGTCGCTGGCGATGTCCATCGTGCATCGGATCACCGGCGGCGCGCTCTATGTCGGAACTTTACTGCTGGTGTGGTGGCTGGTGGCCGCAGCGTCCGGCCCCGGGGCCTACGCGCAGTTTCAGTCGGCGGCCGCGAGCTTTCCCGGCCGTATCGTTCTGTTCGGCTACACCTGGGCCCTGCTCCATCACATGCTTGGCGGGGTGCGCCACCTGATATGGGATACCGGCCACGGCTTCGGGGCGGCCGAGCGGGAGTGGCTGGTGCGCGCCAATCTGATCGGATCGATCGCGCTGACCATCATTTTATGGGTGGTCGGCGGATACCTGATGGGAGGGCTGCGGTGAGGAGAGTAACGCCATGAACGCACGCCCGTTGAGCATGCGCACGCCGCTCGGCCGGGTGCGCGGCCATGGTTCCGCGAAATCGGGCACCCAGGATTTCATCGCCCAGCGTCTGACCGCGATCGCCAATATTCCGCTCACCATCGCGGCCGTGCTGATTATCATTGCCCTGATCGGGCGCAATCACGCCGCCGTCGCCCAGATACTGGGCTCGACCCCGGTGGCGATCATCATGGTGCTGTTTATCGTTTCGGTCTTCTATCACATGCGAATCGGCATGCAGGTGATCATCGAGGATTACGTGCATGAAGAACGTGCCAAATACGCGCTCTTGATCCTCAACACCTTCTTTGCCATCGCGGCGGGATTGGCGGCGATTTACGCCATCCTCAAGCTGTCGTTTGGAGTGTGAGACGATGTCCAGCAGCGGACCAGGAAACGGGGCCGCCCCTGCGATCAATGGGCGGGCCTATCCGATCGAGGATCATGCCTACGACGTTGTCGTGGTCGGCGCCGGCGGTTCTGGCCTGCGCGCCGTCGTCGGATGCAGCCAGGCAGGCCTGCGGACCGCCTGCATCAGCAAGGTATTCCCGACCCGCTCCCATACGGTTGCGGCGCAGGGCGGCATCTCGGCGGCGCTCGGCAACATGGGCGAGGACGACTGGCGGTGGCACATGTACGACACCGTCAAGGGGTCGGACTGGCTCGGCGACCAGGATGCGATCGAGTATCTGTGCCGCAATGCCTCCGCGGCGGTTTACGAGCTTGAGCACTGGGGCGTGCCGTTCTCACGCACCGAAGAAGGCAAGATTTACCAGCGGCCATTTGGCGGCATGACCACCCACTACGGCAAAGGCACCGCCCAGCGCACTTGCGCGGCTGCCGACCGCACGGGACACGCCATATTGCACACACTCTACGGCGCATCGCTCAAGCATGCGGCCGAGTTTTTCATCGAATATTTCGTGATCGATCTCATCATGGACGAGGGCCGCTGCCGGGGTGTGGTGGCGCTCAAGCTTGACGACGGCACGATCCACCGTTTCCGCGCCCACATGACGATACTTGCCACCGGCGGGTATGGGCGCACCTATTTCTCCTGCACGTCCGCGCACACCTGCACGGGCGACGGCAATGCCATGGTGCTGCGCGCCGGCTTGCCGCTTCAGGATATGGAATTCGTGCAGTTTCACCCGACCGGCATCTACGGCGCCGGGTGCCTGATCACGGAAGGTGCGCGCGGCGAGGGCGGATATCTCACCAATTCGGAAGGCGAGCGCTTCATGGAGCGCTATGCGCCCTCCGCCAAGGACCTGGCCTCGCGCGACGTGGTTTCGCGGGCGATGACGATCGAAATCCGCGAGGGCCGGGGCGTCGGCAGGAACAGGGATCACATTTTCCTGCACCTCGATCACCTTGATCCCGCGGTGCTTCACGAGCGGTTGCCCGGCATCTCGGAAAGCGCCCGGATATTTGCCGGCGTCGATGTCACGCGCGAGCCGATACCGGTGCTGCCGACGGTCCATTACAACATGGGCGGCATCGCCGCCAATTATCACGGTGAGGTCGTCACCAAGAAGAACGGCGATCCTGAGTCGATCGTCCCGGGCCTGATGGCGCTTGGCGAAGCCGGCTGTGTTTCGGTTCACGGCGCCAACCGCCTCGGCTCGAACTCGTTGATCGATCTCGTGGTGTTCGGCCGCGCAGCAGCGCTGCGCTGCGCCGAGTTGATCGAGCCGGGCGAGAAGCACGCCGAGCTGCCGAAGGACTCCGCGGAGCTGCCGCTGTCGCGCCTGGACAAGTTTCGCAATGCGGACGGCGCCACCCCGACCGCCGAAATTCGCAGCACCATGCAGAAGGTGATGCAGGCCAATTGTGCGGTGTTCCGCACGGGCGAAGTCCTGCAGGAGGGCTCAAGGCTCATTCATCAAGTGCTCGCTGGCGTCGCCGATACCAAAGTGTTCGACCGGTCGCTGACCTGGAACTCCGACCTGATTGAAACGCTGGAGCTCGACAACCTGATCGCCCAGGCGGTGGTCACCATGGATTCCGCCGCCAACCGTGCGGAAAGCCGCGGCGCCCATGCGCGCGAGGACTTCCCGGACCGCGACGACAAGGACTGGATGAAGCACACGCTCACTTGGCTCGATGTTGCCACCGGCAAGGTGCGGATCGACTACCGGCCGGTGCACACCTACACGATGACGAACGACGTGCAATACGTCGAGCCGAAGGCGCGGGTGTATTGAAAAAAGGCCATCCCACCATGGCTTTCATCCCACCGGACCGTCCACACCGATCCGAGGAATGCCTTGAGGAATGTCCTGACGTGCCGAGTTCCCGCAAGGCAGAGCCTGCCGATGAAACCGTTCGGCGCAGAGTGGTCTCGTTCAACGCACCGGAAAAAAATTCCCGTGCTTCACGCCGGCGGCTCGTGACATGCCGAGAATCGACGACAAGCTGAAAGCTGCGTCGTCAGACGAAGAGGATTGAAGGCCCAATGGTCCAATTCACGCTGCCAAAAAACTCCAAGATCACTCAGGGCAAGGCGTGGCCGGCGCCTGTGGGGGCGCACGAGCTGCGCGAATACCAGATCTACCGTTGGAACCCCGACGACGGGAGAAATCCACGGCTTGATAGCTACCACGTCGATGTCGACGATTGCGGCCCGATGGTTCTCGACGGGCTGATCTGGATCAAGAACAAGATCGATCCGACCCTGACTTTCCGGCGCTCCTGCCGGGAGGGCGTGTGCGGGTCCTGTGCCATGAACATCGACGGCACCAATACGCTTGCCTGCACCAAGGACATGAGGGACATCAGGGGCGCGGTGAAGATTTATCCGCTGCCGCACATGCCGGTGGTAAAGGATCTGGTGCCGGACCTCACGGAGTTCTATGCGCAGCAGGCGTCGATCAAGCCATGGCTGCAGACGGAGTCGGTCACGCCCGAAAAGGAATGGAAGCAAAGCCACCAGGATCGCGAAAAGCTCGACGGACTTTATGAGTGCATCCTATGCGCATGCTGCTCGACCTCATGTCCCAGCTACTGGTGGAACAGCGACCGCTATCTCGGCCCCGCCGCGCTTTTGCAGTCCTACCGGTGGATTATCGATAGCCGTGACGAAGCGGGCGGCGAAAGACTTGATGATCTGGAAGATCCGTTCCGTCTCTATCGCTGCCATACGATCATGAATTGCACCAAGGCTTGCCCCAAGGGACTCAATCCCGCTCAAGCCATCGCGCAAATCAAGAAGCTGCTGGTGGAACGCAGGACCTGACAAAGCATTCTCCGCGGGGTCTGCGCTGACGGCGCGGCCCGCTCGTCGTGGCCCACTTGGCCGCGGTGTCTTCTCGCAACATGCCAAATTCCGCCACGATTGTGGCTTGACGGCCGGCGGTGGGCTGTGTTCGCGCCGCAAGGCTGGGCCGCCTGGGACAAATCGTCCGCTAGCGCTACCATAATACTGTCGTCAGAGATCGTCGCCGCAGTTTCGGCGTGTTGTGATCGTTTGCAGTTCTGATTGGCGGGCGCATTCAAGTCGCGGGGCGTGGACAATCCACTCCACTGACCGACGCGGCAATGTCCAAACCGCACCCGGTCGCGATCGCCGGGCTGCAATCACTTACAGGGCGAGGAACCAAATGACACGTAATTCCCTTCTGCTTTGCACCGCGATGCTTTTTGCCGCCGCGAGCCCGCAAACCGCCTTCTGCGAGCCCATCAAAGACGGAATTCGTCTCGCTCAGGGCGCTACGCCCCCGGCAGAAGAGAAAGATAAGCGGCCGCCCGGCCAACGCCCTGCTCAAGGCGCGCCTGGCCAGCAACATCCGCCAGCCGCCAACCCCAAGGCTCCCGGCACGGCGCAAACACCCCCCGGGCAGGCGCCTCGGGCACCCGGACAGGCGCAGACACCCCCCGGGCAGGCGCCTCATGCACCCGGGCAGGCGCAGGCCCCGCCGGGTGCAGCCCCTCACGCAGCGCCTCCAGCGACCGCCCAAACGCCGCCGGGACAGCCCGCTCACCCCGGAGCGCCTGCCACGGCGCAAACGCCCCCCGGGCAGCCGCCTCGCGTACCTGGGCAGGCGCAGACCCCGCCGGGGCGTCCTGGAGCACCCCAGCCGCCGGCTACGGCGCAGACCCCGCCGGGGCGTCCCGGAGCACCCCAGCCGCCGGCCACGGCGCAGACCCCGCCCCGGCCCGGCGCGGCACCCCAACAGCCCGCGTTGGCCAACCCGGCCGCGCAACCGC
>JASHRR010001019.1 GCA_030037185.1 Xanthobacteraceae bacterium
GCGCGACTGGGAGTAATCAGCGCCGCAGCAGCGGCCACGAGCAGTCCGGCGTAGAGCTTCATGGTTTCCTCCAATGCTGGTCTTTGCTTCGGGTGTTCAAGCGCAATTTGCCCCAACGCGCGCGCGGCGGCAACCTCGATCCCAAACCGGGTGTGGCAGACGCCGGCAGCTACCGTGCGTACATCACCTGATACCCGTTATCCGAGGTCGGCGATGTCGTCGAGCGCGCTGTGCCTTGTGCAACATCGGCCGGACCCGGATGGTCCTCCCGTTTTCTTTGGGATGCAGGCAGCGCGCAGTGCCGTTTCAACCATTTCGGATATCGTGCGGTTTTGCTGCGCGCCGCCTCGGGGTTGAGTTCGCACCTGACGGCGTCATCTTATGTTGCGTCCCCGTACAGAAATCCATGCTGCAGATATTCGCCTGGAAGCCCGATGTTTCGTGGGCATCCCGAATGAGATAAGGGCGCCCACCGGGCGCCCTTTCCGATTCGCCTCGATACCGCGCTCGTCAACTGTCTTGCTTGAGAGACAGTCCAATAGCTTCGAGGCCTTTGGCGCCCGGCACGACTTTCATATGGATGCGCTGGCCTTCGGCCAGTTCGTTGATGCCTTCGCGCGCAAGCACCGAACGATGGATGAAAACGTCCTTGCTGCCGTCTACGGCAACGAAGCCGAAGCCCTTCTTCGGATCATACCATTTGACATGCCCCTCGACTTCCTCGGCCGGTCCGCTTGGCCGATCGAAGGAGCGTGCCCGGCCGCCCGGTCGACCGCGAGAGGGCTCCGCGGTGCTGCTATCGACGGCGGTGATTTCAGTAATCTGAGGGCCCTTCGCGCCTTGCCCCACCCGCACCGTCAACGTAGTGCCAGGTTCGAGCGCAGCATGTCCGGCAGCCTCGACAACACTGATGTGCAGGAATGCCTCTCCGGATCCGTCGGTCAGCTCGACGAATCCAAATCCCTTCTCGCCATTGAACCATTTCACCTTAGCCTGCCGTTCCGGACCTGTCGGCACAGGCCGGGAGGGCTCTCGCGGCGGACGGTCGAAGGACCGCGGCGAAGGCCGCCCAAACGAAGGAAGCGGTTCTGGCGGTTCGTCGGAATAGCCGCGCCGACGGTCGCGGAAATCTTTGCCTCGTCCCATCTTCGATCTGTCTAGTGGTTCGGGATTAAAAACCATCGCACATCACGCGGATATGCGCCAGATGGCAAATCAAGAAATGAAAAGATCTTTCCCCGCTCGATGCGGGGCTTGCTTGTGCTCGCATGCGGCTCGAAAAATACCCATCGCGGCGTCGTCATGATCCGCCCAGGATGAGGGTCGCCTTGCTCAAACGTCATCTCGCAGATTAATGCCGGCGCGCCGCCGGGCGGACCAAAATCGAAAGCAAAATCATGCTGTTATACACCAAAATCGAGACCGGGCAAAACTCGTGGCGTCATCGCCGGGTTGGTCCCGGCGATCTCACTCAAGATGGCGCAGCGCTCGATTAGTCAAATTGGCCGGCGGTCACGGCCCAAGTGACAACTGGCATGAGTTTTGACCTGTTAGCTGAGATCGACGCTGGCCAGCACCGACGCGCAAGCGCTTCCCTTAGCGCTTCGCCGTTGTGGCCAGGGCGCGTGGAGCGATCAGCCAGCGATCCGGCCTTTGGCCGGCACGATGATGATTTCGGCGTCATCCGCCGGCCCGCGCGCGCAATAGGCCTCCGGCTGACCTACCTCATGCAAGAGCGCAAAAAGGGGGGTAAAAAAGGCAGCATCGGCGAAGGTGCTTGGCGCCGCCCAGGTCGCTGGCGCTGCCCTCTCGCGCCGTCCCCCACCCGCTCGGCGCTGCGCTCACATGAAAGTCTTGTCACCGCGCCTTCGCCTATCCTATGGAGCGTTGCGCTTTGCGATTGTCCGCAGCCGCAACACAACAGAGGCCATTCTTGTCGAATCTCCGAGAGCTTATCCAAGGCGACGAACTTATCGTTGCCCCTTGCGCGCTCAATCCGATCATGGCGCAGATTGCCGAGGATGCGGGCTTTAAGGCGGTGTACATGAGCGGCGGCTCGCTCGGCTGGCTCAAATGCGTGACCGAAGCCAATATCACTCTGCCGGAGATGGCCGCGATCGCGGTCGATATCCGCGCCGTGTGCTCCCTCCCGATCATTCTCGATGCTGGCGGCGGCTGGGGTGATCCGATGCATGTCCACCGCACGATCGCGCTCACCGAGGCGGCCGGTTTCGCCGCAATCGAGATCGAGGATCAATTGCTGCCCCGTCGCGTCGAGCATCATGTCGGCATTGACAATTTGATCGACGCCGATCTGATGGTGGACAAGATCAAAGAGGCGGTCGCGGCGAGTGCTGACTCCGGCCTCGTCATCATTGCCCGCACCAACGCGCGCCGCGTGCACGGTCTCGACGACGCGGTGCGCCGTGGCGAGGCGTTTCATCGCGCCGGCGCCGACATGCTGTTTATTTATACACGGGACGCCGAGGAGATGCGCTTCGTGGGCGAGCGGCTGCCGGCCCCGCTGATGACGTTCGCGCCGCCCGACGGATTTGCAACTTCCGCGCTGTCGCAATCCGATCTCTTCCAGCTCGGCTATCGGGTCGCCGCTTCATCCGGCACCTCGTTCGCCGCTCTGTACAAGGCGGTGCGCCAATCGATGGAATGCCTGGCGCAGAACAGGCTCGATCCCTTTCTTGGTCCGGGCGGCGCAGACGCCGAAATGAAGCGTTCCCACCAGACGTCGCGGCTCGACCGGCTTCTCGAAATCGAGCGGCGCACCATGAAGGGGCGGTGAGCTGCGGCCCGCTTGAACTCGCGATGTCCGCCGTCGCGGAGACGCCGGGCCATCGCCGCTGCGCTCTACGTATTGCGTCGCGATGTCAGAGCCCTGCGGCAGTTATGACGATCCCGCTGGATTGCGAAGCACCAGACAGGCGCCGCCGGCATTGCGGAGCGCGCCGCAAAGCGCGTCGGCGGCAGCTCGCGTGTCGGCGCCAACGCGCACCTGATAGAAAGTTTGCGTGCCTCGGCTGCGAAACTTGCCCTCGACGATGATCGGATCCCGATTTTCGAGTAGGGCCGGATAGGACCTCTCGGCAGCCGCGTAGGCGGCGAGGACGCGCTCGCGGCCAAATCCGGCGCTCAGCTGGACACCCCATGGCCGCGCAGCACCTTCGCGCACGCGCCGTTCAAGCTCGCCGATGAAGGGCGACGGCTGTTCTTTCAGCATCGCGATCAGCTCTCCGCACGAGGCGCGCTTGGCAGGTGGGAGGTCCTCCTGGCCGCCGGTGGCCGCCGCCCACGCCTCGGCGCTGCGCCCGGTGATGGCGATGACGTAGTTGCGCGTCTCTCCCGGGAGGCTGCCACGACCCTCGAGCCAATCGCGCACGCGTCTCGGACCTGCATTATACGCGGCGGCTGCAAGTCCGAGGTTGCCGAACCGGGCGAGCAACTGCTGCAGAAATTCAGCCGACTTCGGCAAGGCGGCGACTGGGTCGAATGGATCGAGCACCCCACGCTCCCTGGCCGTTGCGGGCATGAATTGCGCGATCCCCTGGGCGCGTGCACCGCTGCGGGTCGTCGGTCCGACTGCACTCGGCTTGAAGCGGCTCTCCTGCCAGATCAATCGCGCGAAGAATTCAAACGGTAACCCATGCGCCTGCGCGGCCGATTCGACCATTAGGCAGATCGAAGCCGACGTCGAGGTCGGCAGGTTTGCCCCCGGATCCGACAGGTTGGAGCTGTCCTGCCGGTGAGATTCGGGTGGCGCTGAGGTTTGCTCCGGGGCCGCCTCGCCGCGTCCTCCGGAATCAAAATCGTGCGGGGTTGCCGCCGGGCAACCCAGGAAGACGACAAACAGCAGACGCCTCGCTGCACCCTGGAAAAAACGCATGTCGCGGCGCTCCATCTTGTCCCTGGTGCAATTGGTCAGGTTGATTGCGGTTCCCGATCTGCTGTTTCATTTTCACTCGACGCCCCTGCACCCGGTAAGATAACGAGGCGACTGTCAGTACGCGATCCCCCACCCACATTGCGCGCAGTGCTCGAGCCGGAGCGCCTACGCCTCGCTGGTGGCGAAAGGCGCCGTTGACGTCAGCCATTGGCTCTTCAAGCCGCTGGGTGGCGGCAGAAAACGCGAGGACCCCGGAGGCGCAGCGTCTGGTGCGAGTGTGTCAAGCCCTTGGGTCGCAACCGCCCGCGGGCTTCGCGCCGGGAAACGCCATCCACAGCGCAAGGCCGGAAGCCAGCAGTTTGTCGATGACGTGCGGGTCAGCGGCGCCGAGACCCCCGGCCGGAAGGCGCAGGTGCTTCCGATCGGGCCCGGCGCGCCAGCTGCCGATTTCGGCAGCGAGCTTTTCGACGCTTTGCCGCAGCGCCGTGAGAGGAACTGCCATCGGGCGCAGCCGCGGAGCTGCAAACCGCCGACGAAAAAATCATCAGCGGCCAGGCGAAAGCGAACCGGACGAGCTTGCTGAACCGTCACCGCCGTGCAGTTGGCGGGAGAGCCGACATCTTCGATGGCTCGGTAAGCCAGGAGGGGCTCATGGAGAGATAAAGTGGGGCGCCGATCGGCATCCCTCCATCCGCCGGCTGCACCATGCAGCTGACATTACGTGGGACTTGTCCAATTGCGGTTTTCTCCTTGCGGCTTTTTCCTCACAGTCGCTTACCTCGTCCAGCAGACGATCATGTATTGCCGGTGAGCCCGAGGGTTAAAACCGAAAAGCTGCCCCAGCACGCTGCCGATCGCGTGCGGCCGTGCCGCTAGCTTCAACGTTCGATTGCCCTGCGGCCCGCGTCCGTGATCCTGACCCGCTCGATCTTGATCGTCGGGCCGTCCGCTTGCAGCGTCTCAGCCACCACCGTTGCAAGGCCGGCTAGCACAAGTCCCGCCAGCATGTCGCGAGAGAACTCGTGGGCGAGTACAAGCAGTTCCGCGGCGACGCCAGACGGATTGCTGGCAAGTAGTTGGAGCGCCCGGCGCCGCTCCGGGGTGAGGTAACGTTCCCGCCGCGACTGCGACTGTGAGGTCCTCAACGAACATCCCTCCGAACAGACGCCGCATCGGCGCCAGGGATGCTCCTGTTTTTGCGGATTGTCCAGGATGGATCGGGGGATTTTGTGCCCTGTTACATGCGCAACCGGACATAACGCTCGTTTGCGAGCCGGTGCCACGGGCGACGGTTGAAGACGCGACGTGTTGCGGAGCGGACACGGGTTTGCATCCTTTTGCCGGATTTGTCGAGGAGCCGACAGACAACATGCGCCAGTGCAGGCGACTATCGGTACGCAAGCTCGGTCTCGCTTGGGGGCCTCTAAAGGTCAGGGCCGGCGCTGCACCATTGGGAACAGGAGGGGACGTCGATGGGTGCCATGCCGAGCCCCGCGCAATCCAGGCTCTACGCGGGCTTGCTGCCCGTCGAGCAGACAGTCGAGGCACTTGCTGCTCACGCCGCCAACCTGAAATACGAGCGACGCAATCCGCAGCGGTCCGAGCGACCCTCGCGCAACGTCGTCCGCCTTCTGATCGCGTTCTACATTGGCATCCTTGCCACCTTGGCCTGGCAGTCCTACGGCGAGGCGGGCAGACAATTCGTCGCAAGCCTGTCCCCGCGGTTAGGCTGGTTGGCGCCCCCGACTGCCGCCACGCAGGTCGACCCAATCAATGAGATAACGCGCAATGTCGATCGGATCGTCGCCGCCAGTCAAGAGCAGATGGCGCACAGCGTCGATCAACTCGCGATCGGCCAGGAGGAGATCACCCGCACCGTCGATCAGCTGGCGGCCAGCCAGGAGCAGATCGCGCGTGAGATCATCAAGCTCCAGGCGATCTCGCAGTATGGCTCCTCTAAGGGTTCAGAGGCTCCGTCGCGGCCGGCTCGGAGCGCCGCTCAGCGAACGTCGCAGGCGCGCTGATGGCCGGTGTGGAACATCGCCCCGGCCTATCACACGGCTCATGGATGAGCCTTTTGCGCGGTGCTCGCCACTGGGACGGCATTGCGAAGCAAAGCGAGACAGCTGATTGCGGTTCGTCCGCGCAAGTGGGAGGGTTATGGTCAATGAGTGATGATCGCGCCAGCATTACAGTGCCTCGCAACGCCTATGCCGCGATAACAGACGCGTTACAGCGTGCGGTCGTCGACCGAGGCGCATCCAAAGCGAGCCGCAAGGCTGCCTTCTCGGCCCTGCTCGCGTTGGTCGATGCAGGATTGATCAGGGATATCTCGACAGCGGATGGGATCGCCACCGGAACAACCCGTTCCAGGACCGGGCTGCGTCTCACGGGCTGATCTTTGTGAGGCGATACGGTTCGCCGGTGCTCGCTTGCGCCGGCGAACGGAGATTCGCGCGAACCTGTCGCCGGCGGACCCGATGGATTAGGTCCGGACACTTACGCGGTGCGCAGACAGGCAACCGATATCCGCGGGGATCATTGCCAGGCCTGCGTCCTCGAACCGCGGCGATCGTAACGCTTGCGGTTGCGAACCTGCCCGCCGTTAGAACTCGGCGGGAAAAAGGGGCTGTCTGCGTCGTCGGGCGGTGTTTTCTTGGCGGGATCAAGCCCGCGAATTCGTTGAACCCGCGGTTCCTGGAGCACCTCGGACTGTCGCCACGGGCCACCCTGTTGCCATCCCGCTCAGGTCGAGGTCGGCTATTAATCCGACCTGTCGAAAATTTTACGAGAGGACGGCGCCCTTTTCGTCTTTGAGCATGATCGCGCCCGCTCCGTCCATATACCCCCGTCCGACGAGTAAACAATATTGCTGAGGCTACCGACAAAACGCGCTTCCGATGCGCCGAACACGCGGACCCTACGCTCAGGCCGCCTATTCGACACCGATATCGCCGACCGTGAAATGTCAGCACTCCGCTGCCGCCTGCGGTGCCGATGAACCAGCCTGCCTTCTGCACTGAAACCGGATAATGCCGGTATCAGCGGTCAGGCATTCCGTGGACCGAAAGGTGGCCGAGGACACGACGTTGTGGAGTGTTGCAATTCTTATACTTTCGGCGGCAAGCGGTTGAAGATGTGCGCGAGCGTGAGGATTTGTTGCTCACATCGTGGTGCCGTTCATTTGGCGGCATCGAGGCGAGCAGTGAAGCTGCCGATGGTGACTCCGGCGGACGAATCGGCCGAAGCCGGCTTTGTCCGAATTGAATCAACGAACACCCATTTCTCCTTTTGTTTGTTACTGTAAACGAAAGTCGCCCAGCCGGCGGTCCGACCAGCGAGCCAGAAGGTGCCCGGTAATGGCCCTGGTGACGCAGCACCCAACTGATGCGTCTCCACTCGGGAATGTCCACAGGAGCGTTTGAGCAAGACCCGTTTCGTGCCTATCCGAGGCTTATTCAGAGCTGGAGCTTAAGGCTTCAAGGAAAGCGCGGGGTGAGACTTGCATTTACCA
>JASHRR010000117.1 GCA_030037185.1 Xanthobacteraceae bacterium
CAAGGTCGAGCGCGTATGTCCTGACATCAGCGGCTCCATCGCACCACCGGTTCCGACATCGACGAACTGCTCAGCGGTCACCGCGACGGCCTGCCCGGCGTGGGCGAGGGGATGCCGCACAAGTGAGCGCATGATAATGACGGCGATCTCATGCCGAGCATGCGGATCAACTGCACCGCCGATTTTTTGCAAGGGACTATCAGCGCCGAACCAGAACGCCTCGCTATTAGACGGAAGCGCGTCGCGGTAGCGGCACAGCTGCCAGTCAGCCTGCGGGCATTCCTCCGTCAGGATCTCGCTGGCCATGCCGTTCTCGACCATGCGCCCGAACAGGAAAATCCCGCCATCCTGCGCGACCGCGAGGCGCCCGGCCACGATCACATTGCCGACCTGCAGCAGCAGCAATCCAGACCACACAGCCGCGACGGCGAGCGGCATTCCCGGCGGGGTGAGAGCGAGTCTGCGGGGCAGCAGCCACGCGATCGCATAGAGGACCGACAGTCCTGCCATGACCCCAAACGTTGCCATGTGCGTGGCGCCTGCAAAAGCCACGATCGCGGCCAGCATCACGCGCTCGGATTTCGTCAGGCTTTCGGCCCCCCAGGCCAGGAGGTGCAAGGCGAGCACGCCGGGCGCCGCCCAGGCGTCAGGTATCGCCTTGGAGACGAACAGCGCCACGCCACTTGTGACCGCAATTGCTGCGATGACGCCGGGGAGCAGCCATGGGCGATTGAGGCTCACGAAGACCTTGATGGCTCGATCGACCACAAAAACCGTGACCAGTGCCTGCAACACAATGACGGGAACGAAGGCCGCCGATCGGGTGAGCCACAGCAGCAGCCCATAAACCGTCGAGCGGCCCAGTCCCAGGCTACGGGTCGGCCAGCGCTCGAGATAGCCGCCGACGTCGTCGTACATCAGCGGAAACCCGTTCCAGAGCGCGGGAAGGCAGAGCAATACGACGGCGACGACATAAGCGGCGGCGCGAGGGGTAACCGCTTGGTTGGCAATAGTTGGTCGATCGAAAGCTATTTGTTGCGGCGACACAATCAGATCACGACTCAGTCCACAGGCATGCGTAGGCAGCCCTGCGGAAATATACCAGATCCCTTTCAGGCAAAGGCAGGCAAATGTCGTCTAATGGTATGGTCCGGCCGTGCTCCTGCCCCCCGGCGCATGCCATCGGCGCGATGTCTTGCGGCCTCGTCAGCATCAGCTGGAGCGATGGCTATTTGGAGGTCTACAGCGCCAGCACGGCCGCGCTCAACATGCTGATGGAAAGGCTTTGCCACCAGACTTGCCGCCCACGGGACGTGATCATCGCCGAGATGGGCGCGCACCGACCTTGAGGGCCCCGACGCCGTGCTTTCGATCCCGCAACGTGTTCCGCGCGTATGCGCAGCACACCTTCATTGTCCACCAGCGACAGATGTGCCCGATCCGAACCACGACCGGCAAGCTCTAATCGTTCCACAGCTGACGAAATTGTGTGGCGACCAGCCGGTCGTAGGGGACCGCTTCCGAAACCAGCCCTGCGGCCTTGGCGAATCTATTCAAGCCGTCGATCGCTTCGGGCGAAATGGTTGCATCGTAGAACGGCGCGTCGCGTTTGATCAGCCCAGCAATCAGCGGAGCCTCCTCCGGAGGGAATAGACGTTCTCCGATCGCGGTGGCGAGCGAAGGATCCGCCTTCAGCGCCCTCTGGGTTTTTACGATCGCGCGCACCGCGCCGGCGGCCACGTGCGGCTGTTCGTCTATCAGCCGCTCGGTCGTCGTCAAGGCCGCGAAGCTGTACCAGCGCGCTCCCGCCGGGCCGTCGCCGCGGCGCAGATCGAGATGGAGCTTAGCGACGCCGAGGCTCTCGCCGATTGCGACCCGCATGCCGTTGCCCCAATAAGCATCGGCAAGGCCCTGCCTAAGGGCCTCGACGCCGGCATGCCCCATCCAGCGTCCTTCGTTTGAAGGCGGGGCCGGTACAATCCGGACGTTGTCTCGTTCGAGGTCGACCCCTGACTCCGACAACAAATATCTGAGACCCAGAACGGGCGCGGCCATAGATGATGAAATCCGCAATCCCTTGAGCGCGCTGAGATCGCCCCGTTTGACTTCGAGGTCGGCACGAACGGCCAAGAACCAATACGAATATTGCGAAAGCGCGCAAAGAAGTTTGGCGCCCTTCCAGGCGGGGAAGGCTCGGGCCGCGTCGTAAGCCGATCCGCCGTAGAAATGCAGCGTACCGTCGCGCAGGCGTTCTGCTCCGTTGTGGGCGCCATAGGTGCGCTCAAGCTCGACATCGATGCCTTCCCGTTTGAAGAATCTGAGCTCTGCCGCCGCAACGGCGACGAAATAAGATGGCGAATCGAGGTCAGCGACCATAAGCCGGAACATCCAAAACGCTCCTGAGAAAATTGGACTCGTTCTTAATTGCGCAGCAGGAACGCACACCGGCGACCCGTCAATTATGCGGATCGCGAAGGGTATAGGTGGCGCCGGCGCGCAGCAAGTCCCAAAAGTCCGCGGCCGAGCTTGATGACGAAGCCCTCCCGCTTCAGCCGGGAGACGGTGGCGGCAGTGATGCCGGCCCGACGGATTTCGGCTAGGCGGGCGATGCCTTGCTCGCGCAGAAACGCGGCGAGCTGATCAATCCTTAAATCGGAGCATTGGATGATCAATTACCGAGCGCCGCTTATGCACAATACCTTAACGCCGGTCCGTATCGCGTTGATATGGCTCGTTGAAGGAAACCTCTGTCAACTTTGAGATGGGGTTGAAATAAAAAAGTTCAAGAATTGCAGAAGTTCGCCTTGTCGGTACCTTCACGACCTTATCAGAGATATGCGCGGCGCTCTAATACCGTTTCCAAATCAGAGTGACTTTGTGATGTAGGGGAACGACGTGATGGATTTGACGAGTGCCGGATTGCGTTCGATGTAGAGTGCGGCGTCCTCAAGCTTTGCATAGACCTCATCCATGGATTTGAGGGCGTAGTTCTTGAATATTTTTTCCC
>JASHRR010001020.1 GCA_030037185.1 Xanthobacteraceae bacterium
GTGCGTTCAATAGCGATGCGCACCCGCTTCAGTTGCTGACCATTTCCTTGCCGCCGGCATGAGCGCGTCGCAAGGTTGAACACGCGGATATAGGCGCGGCCGCGCGCTATGCAAACAAAGAAAGGCGGCAAAGCGGCCTGATTGTTGCCATTGGTGTCGCCGACCCTTCGCCGATCATGTGCGTAGAGTTGAGTTAGAGTCATGCGAGTATCCCGGTGCGTCCCCCTCATCCTCACCGCCCTCCTCGCCACGGAATCAACCGCTGACACGACGGAATGCCTTTCATCTGCGAGCGCCGTCTGGGCTGCGCATCCAGGATCACACGCGACGTGGCGCCTGCGCCTGCCAGGTCACGAGGGAACGAAGTGTTGGTTTGCCAGGGGTTCAAGAGACCTCTCGGCACCGCGTGTCCGACAGGTCGCAGATTCTCGGCGCGGGGGGTTTACGAAGAGGCAGACCGTCGAACCTTAGAGCCGACGATACGTGCGAGCAGCCAGGTGAAAGCGTCAGCGGTCGATGCGCCTCGCCAAAGTACGGCCAGATCAACATTTCAAGACACCCTCCTGCCAGCCGAGCGCGGGCCGCTATCGATTCTAGTTTGGGCCGGGAGGCCGATGCACATCGATTCCACATGGGAGGATGTGTTTGCGGCGCGCGAGCGCGTCGGAGCGATGTTCGCAACGGAATGATGGCATCGTGCACCGATCAGGCGTTGCGCGTCACCCTTCGAGCGCCTTTCGGCCGGCGTCAGTGATGCGGTAGCGCTCGACGCTAATCTGTCGGCCGCCCGCTCTCACGGCCCCGCGATGCGCCGTGACGAGCCCCTCGCGGACCAGGTCGGCCAACATGTCGGCGGCGAAGCCGTCGGCGAGTAGCAGTCCTTTGGTACAGCCGCGTGGGCGGCTGGCGATCAGCTCTAACGCCTGGCATTGCTCGGCAGTCAGGCTCATGGCCGCCGCGTCTCCGGCAACCACTCCCCACCAAATCGATCACAGAACGCCTCTGCGTCCTCCGGCTTGTCAAAACAGAACACCACGAGGTCAACGTCCGCGCGGCGCAGGGAATAAGTGAGCGGCGAGGCCGATAGGACACCGGCAGCACCAAATACCACCTCGCTGTTCACGAGGACCTCGCACCTTTTCTGCCGGGAGCGCCACATGCACCCGCGGCGATCTCAAGCGCAAATGGCCGCATCGCCGCCGAGGAAAAGCGAGGTCTGCTCGATATCATCTCCAATGAGATGAAGTCGCTATTGGGAGGGGGGCGATGGACGATGGGCGACCACTCGCCGTAGCGTTATTGGCGGCACGGCCACGCATCGAGCAGCGCCATGACGGTTGATGTCGTAAATGGCTCCTGCATCTTCTCTGGCCGTGCTTCAATGTAGCGGACCACAGCACTAACCATTTGCTTTGGGGTGACGCCGTTTGGAATTTCGATGCATAACCCGTTCTGCTTCGGTGAAGCCGATACGACTGTGGCCGCTCCAAAGACTATTCCTGCGCAAAAACCTTGCGTAAAGTTTCCCCCATCGCTCTCAATCGCGCCCTTGCATTGGGGCAGCATATAGCTTGTGATGTTGAAGTCTTCCTCCGCGTTAGCGGCTGTGATGCTCAGCGCTATCAAGGCGCCGCAGATAATTGCCCGCATGTCGTCCTCCCCTATAATTGCTGCGGATATTCGCGCTTGATAGTTTCTACCAAAGAGCGCATGCTGAGGACATCTCGACGCCAGTCGAGGCGCCGGCCGGAGGAGCTACCAACTCCCCCGACCGACTTCCCATCACCAGGACGGACCCGGCGATGAGCGCAACCACCTCTACCACATTCCGGAATCCGAGTCCGCCTTGGCGCAACCAGTGCACAAGGGGGATTCAATGCCGACCTTATTCACACCACAAGAAATTCTTACGCTTGCCGATCGACTGTACGCCCGCGGCGTGTCACAGCTTTTCGATGATTCGCCATCTCTCCAAACCGACCTCCGAATAGCGTCCCGCATACTGAGGGCCATGCTCTCCGAGATCGACGCGGCTGCTGCCAAGGCCGCCGAGTTGCTGACGAACCTCCGCGTTGCAGTGGAGGACTCATGCTATGAGCGACACCAACGTCACGCCTTTACGCCCGACCGCGAAAGATCGGACCGCGGCCGAGCGGTCGAGGCGCTATCGCCGGAAGCGCAAGGCGAAGGTGCGGGAGGTTCCCGCACCGTTACCTGCATCCGTGACGCCCGTGACGCGTCACGATGGCCGCGGCGTTACCGTGTGCGCCACCGTTGCAGCGCTTGCCTTGGCCACTGTGTCGGCTTGGTTCTCCATCACGGGCATGACCGCCGTGTTCGTGGGCGCGACCCTGCCCGTCATCGGGATGGGCGTAGCGTTGGAGCTGGGCAAGCTCTCAGCGGTCGCGTGCCTCGGTAGGCGTTACGGGGCGGCGCCACTCCGGGCCGCGCTCGTCGCCCTCGTGGGGGTCCTAATGGCCCTGAACGCAATCGGGGCCTACGGCTTCCTAGCCAAGGCCCACATCGGTGACAGCATTGCCGGCGAGATGGCGGTTGCCGGCCGAGCGGCCGACACCGATGCCCGGATCCAGGTGCAGGCCGGCGTCGTCGCCGACCTCGATCGCCGGATCGCGCAGATAGATGGTGCGGTCGAGAAGACCACCGCGACGGGCCGGACGGGAGCCGCGATGGCCCTGGCCGAACAACAGCGTAAGGCCCGGGCCGAGCTCGTCACCCGGCACACCGGCGAGGCCAAGACGCTCGCCGGCCTGCAAGTCGAAAAGGCCAGCATCGACAGCGAGCGCAAGGTGGTCGAGGCCGACCTGGGCCCGGTACGTTATCTCGCCACGCTGCTCGGCGCCGGCGACCAGGACGTGTTGCGTTGGTTCATCCTGGTCGTGGCGTTGCTGCTCGATCCGGCCGCGGTGCTGCTACTGCTGGCGGCCTCGTCTCCGCGGCGGTGAATGTTGTGGGTTTGGGGTTTGCCGACCCAGCCCGGCGC
>JASHRR010000012.1 GCA_030037185.1 Xanthobacteraceae bacterium
GACGCCGACTTTGCGGCACGCCTGTCGGATATCGGCGAACCTGAGAACGGATTGCGTCAATGTGCCGTTGGGACATCAAGGGGGATCGGACCTGGTTCAAATGTCAGCTCCTCGCAGGCCAAAGGACCGGCGACCGGCCCGATTGCGGCTGTTGCGACTGGCGCGGGGGATGGGAAGTTCGCCAGTTGCTTGCCGTCAAGAGTCAGGCCGGTCGCCGGCGTCAGCCGCGCCCAGAGGCCGTCAGCGCGGGAGCGACGTGAGTTTGGCTTGAGGTTGAGATCGATGACGCCCCCGTTGCATCTGACGGGGTCAATTAGAAAAAGCACCTGGCGAATCAAATCAACCAACAAAACGAGGGCGTAGGGCTATAGAGGGCTCCAGCGTACACAAAGGATAGTTTTAAAACCTAAGAAGCGCTCCCCTTGCCGTCATCCCGAGCGCCGTGCGAAGGCTTGTTATCGACATCGTCGGGGATCTCGTTCAGAAAACTCTGCCCCTTCTGGAGCCGCCGTCCCAGGGCTTCGACGAACCTCTCGTAGCGCTGCTGCCCTTTGGCCTGCAGCGCCGCCTGGTCGTCGGGCGGCAGCGGCGGTGTGATGGTCAACAAGAAGCGCACGAACATCGCCAACGTTTCCATCGTAACGCCAGCGTTGCGTTCGAGCCGCTGGATCTGCCGTGTCAGCAGGTCGAGACGGCGCGTAAAGGCCGCTTCGCGGCGATCGGCACCGTCCGGTGACAGGAACGACGTGACTGCCGCCTCGATGATCGCCGACTGGGACAGCTTTTTGCGGCTGGCGAGGTCGGCGATCTGCCGCAGGAGTTCGGGGGAAAAATAGATGTTCAACCGGTTGCGCATCAGTCCCTCACATTCCGAGGCCGTCGCCGGGATCGAGCACCGTCTGCCGGGCAAGACCGCGCATCTGCCGGCTCAGGGCGCGTGCCCGAAGGGCGACGCTGTCGTCAGTGTCATCAACCAACACGTCGAACTCCCTGGCCGGCGGCGCCGCCGTTGCTTCATTGGCGATCGCGACATGTTCGGGCAGATCGGGCTCACGGCGCAGACCGCTGTTGGCGGTGTCCTCGCCCTCTTGATGGACTTGCGCGGCTTGGGCCTCCGGTGGCCGGCGCAGCGGAAGGGCCGACCATTCGTCGCCCACGACCGGAGCCGGCGTTCCGCCCGGCTGCGGCGGCGGCAGCACTCGCTCCGTGAACCGTCGGTCCTCAAAGTATCGCGCTTTCTTCGCCCGCAGCGGCGGGCAGCCCGACATCAGCACGAGTTCGTCACCGGGCGGCAGCTGCATGACCTCGCCGGGGGTGAGCAGCGGCCGCGGCGTCTCCTGGCGTGACACCATGATGTGGCCAAGCCAGGGCGCCAGCCGGTGACCGGCATAGTTCTGCATCGCCCGCATCTCAGTGGCGACGCCAAGCGCGTCGGAGACGCGTCTGGCGGTGCGCTCGTCGTTGGTCGCGAAACAGACGCGCACATGGCAATTGTCGAGGATCGAGTTGTTGGGACCGTAGGCCTTCTCGATCTGATTGAGCGATTGGGCGATCAGGAAGCTCTTGATACGGTAGCCGGCCATGAAGGCGAGCGCCGACTCGAAGAAGTCGAGGCGGCCGAGAGCCGGGAACTCGTCGAGCATCAGCAGCATCCGGTGCCGGCGGTTCTTCGCATGCAGATCTTCGGTCAGCCGCCGGCCGATCTGGTTGAGGATGAGGCGTATCAGCGGCTTGGTGCGGCTGATGTCGGACGGCGGGATGACGAGGTAGAGCGTCGCCGGGCGGTCGCCGGCAATCAGGTCGGCGATGCGCCAGTCGCAGCGGCAGGTCACTTGCCCCACCACGGGATCGCGATAGAGGCCGAGGAACGACATCGCAGTGGAGAGCACGCCGGAGCGCTCATTCTCCGACTTGTTCAACAGCTCTCGCGCGGCCGACGCGATCACCGGATGCGGTCCCGCTTTGCCGAGATGCGGCGTCGTCATCATGGCCCGTAACGACATCTCGATGGACCGCCGCGGATCGGACAGGAACGCGGCAACGCCAGCCAGCGTCTTGTCGACCTCGGCATAGAGGACATGGAGGATGGCGCCGACCAGCAGGGAATGGCTGGTCTTCTCCCAGTGGTTCCGGCGTTCGAGCGACCCTTCGGGATCAACCAGGATGTCGGCGACGTTCTGGACGTCGCGCACCTCCCACTCCCCTCGGCGGACCTCGAGGAGCGGATTGTAGGCCGCCGATGCGCTGTTGGTCGGATCGAACAGCAGCACGCGGCCGTGCCGGGCCCGAAACCCGGCCGTCAGCATAAAGTTCTCGCCCTTGATGTCGTGAACGATGGCCGAACCCGGCCAGGTCAAGAGCGAGGGAACGACAAGGCCGACGCCCTTGCCGGAGCGGGTCGGCGCGAAGCACAGCACGTGCTCCGGCCCGTCATGACGCAGGTAGGCGCCGCCGTAGCGTCCGAGCACGACGCCGTCCGGTCCGAGCAGGCCGGCGCGCCTCACTTCGGACGGCTTCGCCCACCGCGCCGAGCCATAAGTCTCGACGGCACGTTCGCGCGCCCGCCAGATCGACAAGGTGAACGCGGCCGCAGCCGCCAGCAAACCACCCGATGCGGCGATGCATGCACCTTGAAAGAAAATCCGCGGCGCGTATGCGTCATAGACCATTAACCACCAGAAGAACGCTTGCGGCAGATAGACCGGCATTCCCGGCCGGATATAAAACCAGGGCTCGCCAAGCTGCGGCGGAAATCCGAGCCGCCAGGCGGTCCATTGCGTCGCCGCCCAGATGGCAACGAGCACGATCACGAGAACGATGACGATCTGACCCCAGAGTATCCTGGTTGCCGGCACGGCCTCCTCCTGAAGGGCGAGAGCCCTTCCGCAAAGAAAGACCTCCGCATCCGGCGTTTTCAATACCCGGCCGGTGCCGATCGGGCTGTGGCGTAGAATTACTGTTGATCTGCGCTGCATTCAGGAAGCGGCCAGCCCGTGCCGGTTTTCGCCGGTGTCCTGCTGGCGCATCTTCAGAGCCGGCCACGGGGGCCGGCTTTTTTCAGCCGCGCTTCTTCTCGTTGCGATCGGCAAAATTCCTGATCTTGACCCAAGTGATCAGCGAAGCGCGCGACGATCTCCAGCTCGCCGCCCATAGCCTCGACGAAGCGGCGGAGCCGTGCTGACATACACGTCCGCCCGCTTCTCAATCTTGGCGACCGCCCCGTCACCCTGAGACAGCTTCAAAGCGCGGCGCACCTCGGCGAGGTCCATTTCCTCGCCAAGATGCTGCGCATCGGCCTCTGTCTTGGCC
>JASHRR010001021.1 GCA_030037185.1 Xanthobacteraceae bacterium
CGGACTGCTCAGATTGCCTACGGCGATTGACTGGGCGATGTTCAGGCGGGGGAATTCTCTCCGTTCCGTCGCTTCGCACAGAACACGCATGCAGTAGAGAACAAGGGCGACATCGATCGCAGGAGAGGCGCCTCTCGGCGTCACGCTTAGCCCGTGATTTTTGCCGAACCACTCCCACAGCCGCCTCGCCCTCTTGCGTTCGGTGCGCGAGAGCGATTTCCACGTTGGCTGCGAATCGAGGCGGCCTTCGTCGGAGTAGAGAAGAACGGCAGCCTTGTTGCCATCAAAGGCGCGGCCTGGCGGTACGAACCTGTTTACCTTCTCAGCACGCCAGCCCGTGCGGCACCTCGACACGCGGCCCATCGCGATCATTGCGCCGGGCTCGGGGTCATCGCGAGCGGACTGACCGATCGCTAACGGTGGCGTGGTCAGGCGCTCCACTGCGCTTGGAATCTGGTCAGCATCGATGCCGCACTCGGCAAGCCTGCGAGATAGCTCGCGCTTGTGGTCGGTAATCTTCTCGACAAGAGCCGTAGCCGGCTGGTTCAGCCGGCCCGTGCGAAAGGGAGCACGTCGCGGACGTCGCACCGCTGCTCGACGATCGCCATCAAATGACGCGCCCATGCATCGAGCGCCGCACGCTTCTCAGGTAGCCAGTCGTGCCGTTGATAGATCCCGGCAATCCCGCCGCGACTACCGCTGACGTGGTTCAAAATCGCTTCTGTCACTTCGAAACGTACGCCAAGCTTTTGCAACCCGCTGGCGGTGACGCGGCGTAAATCGTGCACTGTCCACGGGACAAGCGGCCTGGCCGTAGTGCCGGCCTTGGCTGCGGCCTTTGCGCGGGCCTCTATGATGGCCTTGTCGAGCGCGATCTTGGCTTTGGACCACCCCGAAAACACGCCTACGGCTCCCGGAAACACCAATGCATTGGTGGCGCGCCGTTCGCTGATGCGCTCGGCGGCGCCAACATCTTGCGGCAGCGTCGCACGAATAAGAGCACGCACCGGTTCGCTTAGCGGCACCACGTGAGCAACGCCGTTTTTTGCCCGTTCGCGTGGTATGGTCCACGTCGCCAAGTCGGCGGAGAGCTCCGCCCAGGTCATGCCGGCGACTTCGTTGCGACGTTGGCCAGTCAACGTCAACACGCGCATTATGGGTCCGTACGGCCGCGGGGCCTCGCCGGCCGCGCGCAAGATCTCGCCGAGCTCGTCGTCATCCGGCACGCGATCGCGCCTGGTAATGCTCTTGTCGATAGGCAGGTCGGTGAACGGATTGGACTGCACTAAGCCGCGCTTGACTGCCCAGGTGAACGCCGCGCGCCCGTAGGCGGCGGTACGCCCGGCCATGGCGGCACCCTTCGCTTTGCCGCTGCCGTCCTTTTGCCTATGACGCCTCAGAGCGTCGAGAGCTTGCACTATAGCGGCGCGGTCGAGATCCTCGGCGGCATCGTCGAGGCGATCGGCGAACGCGGCGTGCAGGGCACGGGCAGCCTCTTTGGCATAGCTTGCCCGGCGCTCGGCAAGGCGAAGCCGCTGCCAGTTTTCAATAAGCACCCGCAGCGTGAGGCGATCCCGAATGCGCTTGGCGCGCTCGGCTGCCGCTGCTTCCTCGCGTTTCGCTTTCGGGTTAATGCCACGGGCAAGGTCGCCCATGATTTCGGCCGTGGCGCTGCGCGCTGTTGCAAGCGCGACCGCCGAACATGATCCAAGAGGGATTCGCTCTTTCTTGCCGTGCCATGGATACTGAACAAGGTAGTTTCGACCGCCCGGCTTGCCGACGCGGGCGGACTTGCCGACTCGCACCGCGAGGTTCGGTTGCTCGTCATCGAATTCAAGCTTGTCCTTGCGGCCAGACTCGACGGTCAGCAGCAAAATCCGGCGTTCGCTGAGCTTCATGGGCCCCCTCCCCTGATCGGGTCCGCAACGAAGCTGCGGACCCATAGCGGACCCAGCGGGAATGTGGCGCACCGCGATCCGCTGCGGCCAATTGTCAGAAGGTATCAGTAAATATGCTACTTTTCAAAGAAATACGAGGGTCCGCTACGGCGCATTGTGGAAGGATGCGGATACTTGTGGGGCGCTAAAACTTACTGTGGATCAGGAGGTCGGTAGTTCGAGTCTACCCAGCTGTACCACCCGAAATCACACGAGAATTTGCCGTTTTGCGAAGGTCTCTTCGAGGCCCGTCTCAAGGCCCGGGTCAGCACCGGGTCAGCACCGTTTGCGAGAATTTGATTGCTCTGGCCTAAGCCGATGGTCAGCCAGCGGTGTGCGCAACTAAGAGCTGTCCCGGTTCGAACATTGGCCCGTCCCGTCGAGTCCTATGTGGGCGCGGCTCTGAGAGCCGCGCCAACGGGTCCTGAGAGGATCGTATGCCCCAGGCGCCGGGTCGGGGCGGGTCCTCCTGTTTTTATCTTCTCCTTGGCCTGCGCTGCTCGGCCAGCAGGCCGCATGCAGCGCGCGCAGAGGTTCTGAGACCGCGCGGAAATCCTTTAACGTCTCTGGGTCGGCGCTGGGCGAATCAAACCCGCCCATCCGCGATTTTTTCCAACGGGAAAAAATTCGCCCGGCGCGGTTTGTTTGGGGGCTTCGACAGCGCTGTTGCGTTTGGCGCAGCGGAATCAGGATCGAGCTATTCGACGAGCCGGCGAGTTGCTTGAGATAGAACGTGAGAGAGGTAAAGGAAGAAATGCCGGCAGCGTCATTTCTTCCCCGCTGCGCCGTGCAAAGGACGAGGCCTCTCTCTCCGAGCGCCAGGCGCGGACGATGATGGAAGTTGCGCGCGTTCCACAGGATCTGTTCGAACGAGCGGTCGAAGATGATCCGCCGGCCACGGTGCCGAACCTTGCGGAGATGGTCGCGAGCTAATTATCGTTGTGCTCGTGCGGCTGCGAGTTTTGCGGCGGCGTGGCGTTCGGCTTGCCGGCGTGAGCCGAACGGCCCGGCGCGTTTATTTCCGCCTACGCGCGGTTGGCTTTCGGCTTGCGCTGGAGTGGGATGAGCTCATCCGGAAGTGCGTCGAGTGCATAGGCGACGTTGTACCGGATGGACCACACTGCGAACCACAGAGGCCTGGGGGCTTGTCGGTGGTGGCGACGTGGCGCGGTTCGCGGCCGTCGAGTTCGACCTGCATTTTTGCGGATTGGTATTTGCGGCGCTGCGCGATGGAGCCTCGGATCTTGTTTGTTTGGTTTGCCTCACTGCGCCCCGGCGAGGTCGTCCAGTTCCGGATTGAGCGGACCGATCAGCTGC
>JASHRR010001022.1 GCA_030037185.1 Xanthobacteraceae bacterium
TGCGACGCGTCGACTTGCTGAGACCGCCGTGCCGATCTCCTGAAGTCTGTAAGCGTCGGGCGGCACGCCTCTCGTTAACTCAGATCAATAATCGAGGAAGGAGCAAAATCCATGAGGAGTAGAAAAGATCGTCAGCATCGCTCGGTGCTATCCACCGGCGGCACCCAATGCAAATGAGGAGACGCAAAATTCTGCGCTCCTCAAATCAAGATCAGGAGATCATCGACATGAGATATACTTTGCTTGCCGGCTTTTCGGGTCTAGGCGTTCTGGCTGCGACAGCGCCCGCACTTGCGCACCATCCGTTCTTCGCCGAATTCGATGCTCAGGCTCCTCTGACATTGTCGGGAATTGTTACCAAAATGAACTGGGGCAACCCTCACGTTTACGTGCGTGTTGATGCCAAGGATCCAAGTGGACAAACGAGGAACTGGACTTTGCAACTTGCGAGCCCGGCTATGCTGGCGAGAAAGGGTTGGACGAAAGATAGCCTGAAGATAGGTGAAGTCATTACCATCAAGGGTTATCGCGCCAAGTCTGAACCGTTTACGGCAGCGGCGCGCATGATCGAAATGCCCGACCGCAAGCAGATGTCGGCGGCGGAGGATGATGATGGCGGTCCCAAGTAAACAAGTGCCCGATGGGACGGTGTCAACAGCCTTTCACCTACCAGGTCTTGAAGCCGACGTCCTGTCGGCTTCAAGAGACTTTTCACACGGACCAGGCCAACGGGACTTTCGTGCCGCTGCCGCGGGCCCGATGCGAAACGTGGTTGGCTCGGAGCGACGTGCCAAATCCCGAGATTTCAACGGCAGGTACTTCATGAGTTCCTCCCTATCCCGACTGCGTTTGGATCATCAGGAATGGTCTGCGCAAACGGCGGTAACGCCGCGGCAACCACCAATAGCCGAAAAGACCAGTGGATGATTTTCAAATTACGACGGTTCATCCTCCCCGGTGGTAACCAGAAAAGGGTCGGGCACCATCGAAAGGCGCGTCCCACTTGTGGAATGTAAATCGTAGTCGATGCTTTGAGTATGCGCCCGCCGATGGCAACCCAACGCAAGGTCCACATCCCTCTAGGACTGCCTGTTGGCGTTATCGTCCTTAGCTTAGCTTAGCTATGAGCACGGATTAAGCACATAGCTGCTATAGCTCCAGGGGCAGCAATGCGCCTCATTTTCTCAACGCGCGCAATCCGTCACATTGCTAAAGGAGTGAGCCTACCTATGTGCTTGCCACATCCTCTCCTGGCGCTCTTACTCATGTCTTGTACTGACCACCAGATCAGGAAAGTAGGTACGACAAAATAAGACAGTCAGAAGATAGACAACAGGGAGGCTGTAATGAGGCCGTTTCCGTCTAAGACCGTCGAAGAGCTTATGCACGAGATAGAAAAGAGGGCGAGCACTAGGGAGCAAATGGAGATAGTCGGTCGACTGTTGTTTAATACGTTCGATCACGTTTGTGAAACAGTATATCGATTAGAGGCAAGGGTTATAAAGCTCGAAGATCAACAACCGTCAAAGAGAAAAGAGTAGTAATTTATGGCGGGCGGCGTCGATGTACTTACTCGGCCGTTCGTGGTGGACACCCATGCTCCAACGACGTTAGCGATCGGGCCATCAGCTGGATCAACGACTGTTCGAGCCACATTGCTCTGTGCCGGCACGGTCGGCTTACCGTGGAGCATCACAGAACCGACGGAGCGTGAAGGCTTGCCCTCTATCGGGTAAGTTGGCGTTCGCCGATAAGCCCGGCACCGACAGTGAGTCCTTTAGGCAGGTCTAGCCGGCATCGGCCAGGTAGCCGGCTTTACCGCCCGTCTTTGCATGAAGGCAGTGGCGACACGCAACCCGGCGCGTCCTGACTCATCTCGGTCGCGCAGTGCCGAGCCCGTTCACTTCCGGATCGCGCGAGCGCTCCGTGCCGGCAAAATGAAATTGTCGGACTTGAGCTGGCGGCCGCCGAACGTCCCTCGTTCGGGGGAACTCCGGCGCGGGCGAGGGACGCAACCCAGAGCAAAAAGCCATCATCAACGGGAGCATTTCCGGGGACGACCCCTTAGTCGGCCGAGCTCGTACTTTGATTTGTCTTATGTCAAGGCGGAGTCTTCTCGCTGGTTCATGCTGTGCCCGATCGCAATTGGCGGCGTGAAAATGAGGAGAGCTTGAGTGACGCCACCGGCTGACCGTTGGGGCAAGCGTCCGGCCTCCAACGTAGGCGGCCTCACACGAACGGAATGCCGAAGTAAGTAAGCGCTATCAGTGTCTTGGGAGGGGGGAGTATTCCACACGTCCTGCACGGTCGGATTGTTGGAGGCAAGCCGGCGCCTAAGTTGGGCTAAAGGCGAGCTCGGGCAAAAGCGCGATCAGGGTAACGGGTGGATCTGGCAGGCCAAATACCGCCCAACCCAGCCGACAGCAGAGTACGAAACGCTAACACCGAGGATGCATAGCGGGGGAAGCAGCTTGATCAATGATGAATCATTTAATTGAATCTATTAGTGATAATAATGCGCTCCTTGTTTTTTGGTGAACGTTTGTGATCCAATAATTATTATCAGTATTAGAAATAATACCTTTGTTATTTAAGAGTGTCAAATCATTGCCATTGAACATTATATACGTAATTTCATAGCAATATGGCGAAGGCTCTTCGCTGGGAAGTTTGTTTAGCAGCACAAAGGCACTTGAGCTAATTAGTTTTGGCTTGGGAGCTTCGCAAAGGCTGACGCTTGTGAAACGATCAGGAACTTCTGTAGCAATCGTCGCAGTCTCCATAAATGATTTTTTCAAATACCTTCCGAAGGAAAGGCCGTAAATTTTATTGTGAACTTTATCTATAACCCAGTTTGTGTTTTGCTGCAGTGAACAATTGCAATCACATTGCACGAGATAGAGGGAGGTATTTTTGTCCCAGAAAACCGTGGGCAATGATGTTTCGCAAATTTGCTTGACTGCTTTTGAAGGCTTGCCTGGAGTAAAGCTGCACTCACCCCCATCGCATGTTGCTTCGCCGGCAGAGCCCCGCGTCCGCGCAGAAGACGGGTGATCCGTCATTATGAATGACAGAGTGGCCAGAATTGCAATGGTTAATACCTTAAATGTTTCAAACATGATTCATCGCCGCCTTGTTTAGAGTTGACAAATTGGGCTCTCGCGCGTCACTGATTTCCCCGCCAAGTTGCCGCGTAGGAGCCAGTGCGTCCGTGACTGCCGTTCCGGCGCGCATTAGGCCGTACGGGAATCTCCTAGCGGTCCGGTGCAAGCTTGCGGTAACGGTTCTCCCCCGTCATTTTGGTATCCCTTTTTGCTTGGTCCAGTCTTCGTCGAGCGCCTTGATCGGCCTGGCGGTGGTCTCGAGACTGTTCGATCTCGATCGAGCTCACACCGCAGCCGTTGTCGGTGGTTCCTCGCCGCCTCGCGGGTTTGCGCTCATATCGTATCGATGTCCGGCGTGATACCGAGCTTGCGGCGAAGGCCGATATAGCTCATCGGCAGGTTGTGGATCATGTAACGCGTCGCCCGGCCCGCAGCGTTACACGCCCGCAGGCGCCATTGCAATTCGCGCGCGGGCGACCCGGGTCACGGTGCATCAACTCATTTGCTCAACAGTCAGTGCGTCGACAGCGGCGGTTAGCCGGGTTACGCGGGTAACGATGCACGCGTGAGCAACAGACGTGGACGGTATGAAACGACAGTATCGCGCCGGCGAGCACCGGCAAGGAGTCCGGCCGCCGCCGCTACCATGACCAGCACTGTAGGCGCACTCAGTGGGCTTCCTGCGGCGTCCACCGGCGATCCGGCGATCGCCGCCATCGAGCGACACCGCGAGGCCAAGCGCGCATACACAGCGGCGCTGCTCAGGACATCCGACGCCGAGCTTGACGGGCTATTCCTTGCCGAACAAGACGCGTGCGTCGCTTGGCTGATGACACCGCCAACCACGATCGAGGGCGTCATCGCAACGCTCGAGCATGCCGCGGTGCTCGATCACCCGGGCGACTTTGATGGTTACACGCACCTGCTCGAGGGCGCCCACTACAGCGGTGAGCGGCTGACGGCCTCCGAACAGTTTCCGGCAATGATCGCCGCAGCGCTGCGCAAGATGACCGGCAGCTGAACGCATGCAATCCGACAAATCACTTTAAGGCACGTATGCACCGTATTGGCACAACGTTGTTTCCGCGGCTATCCGGCTCAACGCTCTCCCAGCGGTTGCCCCATCGCCGCATCGGCCCGGCCGCTTGAACCGGAGCCGGCCGGCCTCGTCTTGCCGGATCAGCGGCGTCAACACCGCACACAGCTCCGCGGACGCCCGGCCCGTCCATAGGATCTTGTAAAGCGTGATCCTGCTCACGCCGCACATCAATGGTTGAAAGCGGGCATGCTCGAGCCGCAAATGAGGCGACCACATTTCGTACGGCCAGGAATTTCCCCGCGGGCCTGCGTTGCCTGTCTCATTGCTCAGCGAGCTTTTTCCACATCGCCATCGATAAAAGGATAGGTCGCCACGTCGCGATGTGCGCGGCCCGGAATGTCAAACCGCGCCATGCTTTCGCGTCGGCGAACCGAGCAAAAGTTCCGATAGCCGCATGCGATGGGCCGCTATGTGTCGGAACAGCAACACAACGGTGCCAAAAGGATGTAGGCGAAGCGAATCTAGTTGTCCATTTCTAATTTTGAATTAGAATAATTAAAAGAATAGGGGGCCCAAATGGGGAGGAGGGCAAAGCCGTCTGGTCTGCGCCAGGGTTATGTCGCTCTCGCAGGCAGCCTGCTCGCCATCCTGGTACCGCCGCACCAGGCCCTCGCGGTCGACGAAATCCAGCTCTACGACGCTGAGATTGACGAGGTCGGGCAGTTCTCCATCCAGCAGCACCTCAACTATACTTTCCTCGGCAGCAAGCAGCCGCCGTTTCCGGGCGGCTTCCCATCGAACCGCGCGCTGAACGGCACGCCGGAATTCGCCTATGGCATCACCGAGTGGTTCGAACTCGGCCTTTACATTCCCTGGGCCGTAGATGGCGAAGGCCGCGTCCTGTCCAACGACTTCAAGCTGCGCACGCTGTTCGTCACTCCCCACGCCGACGAGAAGAGCTTCTTCTACGGCCTCAACTTCGAGTACGACTACACAACGCCGGCGTTCTCGCAGACCCTCTTCGCGATGGAAATCCGGCCGATCATCGGCTGGCGTAATCCGCAGTGGGAATTCATCGTCAATCCGATCGTCGACCTCGGGTTCGGCAGACTCGGCGACATCGATTTCCTGCCGGCGGCGCGACTCGCCCGCAAGATCACCGACGATGTCCAACTCGGCGTAGAGTATTACACCGACCTCGGGCGACCCGGCAGTTTCCTCCCGTTCGAGCAGCAGTCGCATCAGGTATTTGCCGTGACGGATTTCAAGATCAGCGTCGTTGATGTCGACTTCGGCATCGGCTACGGGCTGACAGCAGGCTCCGACCGCTGGGTGGCCAAGACCATCCTGACCTACCAGTTTCCGGTCGACGGCAAGCAGGACGATAAGGCTCCGGGGATAATAAAGGCGCCGCCGACTATGAGGGCGTCCATGCAGCAGCCGGCGACACTGCAGGCCGCCGCCGACCCATTTGCCGGGATGCGATAATGATGCCGATCGAATCGATCAGTCCCCTGCACCTGCCATTCACCTATCTCGTGGCATGCGTATCGAGATGGTGCAGAGGCCGGCAAGGTCACCGTCAGCGTCTTCCGATGCCGCACCATTTCCAAGCACGATCAGGCAGCAACATGGTTCGCACTGGCGCGCGGGTTTGACCACCCCTGCCATGCCGAGCCTCCCGACAAATCCGTCCCTCCGCTGAACCGCCAATGCACCTAGCTGCTTTTGCGCCGGAAAGTAGCTCATAGTGAGCGAAGGAGAGTATCTGCAATGAGGAAGGTATTTCTCGTTACCGTATCGGTGCTGGGGGTTTCATCACAAGCGTATGGTGCTGATCTCCCTGAACAATCTCCTGCACCCGTGCCTCCAGTTTATACATGGGACGGGTTATATATAGGTGGCAACTTTGGTTTCGGCACTGCCCATTTCTCAGATACTTTATCTGATTTTGGCCTCCAATCATCTAGTAACCAATCAAATACGGGTGGTATTGGCGGCGGACAGATCGGATATAACAAGACGTTCGATAAAGTTCTAGTCGGCTTGGAAACCGATTTTCAAGCAACTGGAATATCAGCCAACCAAGGGATGATTCAAAGTGATTTGTCTTGGTTTGGTACTACCAGACTGCGATCTGGTGTTCTGTTTACTCCCCAATGGCTTGCCTACGCTACTGGGGGTGTCGCCTACGGCCAAGCAAAGCTTACAGCACAACAAGCCTTCATACCGGTATCTGGAACGGTAGACGGTATCGGTTGGATAGTTGGAGCAGGTGTAGAATTAGCACTAGGACATGGTTGGTTCTTTGGGGCTGAATATCTTCATATGCACCTAGACGGTTCCTCTGCCAACTTGGGCAATGTTTCTCTGTCTACCAACACGGACGTTGACCTAGGACGCGCAAAGATCGATTTTAAGTTCTGATCACCTAAAAGCGAGTAGGAGGAGTCCTCGCGGTCTCCCCCCTCACACCACCGAGCGTACCCAGGCGCTGGAGCGAGTGCCTCTCGCGACGATTGCTTTTCGTAGATGAGCTTTCCGTCTGCCTTAGTTTGATGTTCATCAAGCCATAGAATTCAAGAAGATCGTTTTACGAGCGCGGTCCGGCCGCAGATCGCCCGCCACCGAGGTGCTGTTCTATGATTTGAACCAGCACCTATTTTGAGTCATCGCAGCCGGGCGACGAGACCGACAAGTGGCGTTACGGCTACAGCCGCGACGCGCAGCGACTGCGTCCAGGTGGTGATCGCACTGATCGTGACGCCCGACGGCTTTCCGCTTGCCTATGAGGTGCTGCCGGGGGGACACGGCCGACCGCACGACGCCGCGCGATGCCCTGCGCAAGATCGAAGCCCAGTACGGCAAGGCCGATCGCATGTGGATCGCGGCATTCCGGGCGATGAGGTCCATGCCGAGACGCGAAAGGCCGATCCGCCCGTCTTCTATCTCGTCGGCACGCCCAAGGCCGGCTTTCGTGCGCTCGAGCTTGTCGATGCCCTGCGCGATCGGCTGGGTGACATCGCCAAACTATGCTTGCGAGGGTCTGCAAGCACCAGCAGATGAAAATAGGCCAGTGGCATGCACGTTTCCCGACTGTTCGAACGAAACTGGCCTAGGGGAAACTGAGGGCAACGGGGGTGCAGCTTCATAGCCCGGTGGCGCGTCGCGACGATGATGCAGCCCGGCCGAAGCCGGTGCGGGGAGAGCACTGGCCCGACGATCCGGCCGAACGCGGACGCTTCATCGCGGCGTTGCGCCGCAAGAGCGGGCTTTCGTGGCATCCGGAACGGCTCGCTACTGCCGACAAAACTCGCTAAGCTTGCAAAGAATAATCTCGTGCACGGTCTCCTTTCTGCCCTCACCGGGTGCTGGCAGCAAGATAGGGGGGCCGCGGCGAACGGGGCGTAGGAAGGAGGAGCCCATGGTCGACGAAACCATTCCGCGGCGAGATTTCCTTAAAGGGGCGATGATCGGCACCGCGGCTCTTGCAGCCGGCAGTCCGGCTCCGGCGGCCGCGCAGGCGCCGGCAGTGGTGCCGTCGGCCGGCGCAGACGCGGAGCCACTGCTCACATTGACCGCAACCGAGCACGCCTTCATGGTAGCCGCCGTCGACACCCTGATCCCGGCCGATGAACTGTCGCCTTCGGGCAGCGCGTGCGGCGTTGCAATCTTCATCGACCGCCAGCTCGCCGGCGCCTACGGCATGGGGGCGCGGCTCTATCGTCAGGGGCCGTTCCCCAAGGCCAAGCCCGAGCTTGGCTATCAGCTCGCGCTTAATCCGCGCGAGTTCTTCCGCGCCGGTATCGAGTCCGCCAATGATTGGACCCGCCAGACCTACGGCAAGGATTTCGATCGTTTATCCGAGCAGGAGCGCGAAGCGGCCTTGAAAGCCATGGAGGATGACAAGGCGCAGTTCCCTGGCTTCTCCAGCCGAATGTTTTTCGATGCGCTCTTGCAGATCGCCATGGAGGGCTTTTTCGCCGACCCGATCTATGGCGGGAATCGCGACATGGCCGGATGGAAGATGGTCGGCTATCCGGGCCTGCCGGCCACCTATCGGGAGGAGATCACCAAATACTTCGGCAAGAAGTACGACAAGCCGCCGCGCTCGATCGCGGATTTTTTTTGATGGGAGCGCGACATGGCGATCACGCTGAAAGAGGTCGATGCGGTCTGCATCGGAGTGGGGTTCACGGGTAGCATTCTGGCTCGCGAGCTCACCAAGGCGGGGCTCAAAGTGGTGGGCCTCGAACGCGGGGCGAATCGCTCCACCCGCGAAGACTTCGCCCTGCCGAGCGTGCGCGACGACCTCAAATACGCGGTGCGTCAGGAGCTGTTCCAGGACACGCAGCTCGAGACCGTGACGCTGCGCCACACCCCGGGGGAGACGGCGCTGCCGATCCGCCGGCTTGGATCGTTCCTGCCGGGCGTCGGGGTGGGCGGCGCCGGCACGCATTGGAACGGCGTCACCTGGCGGCTGCTGCCGAGCGATCATCACCTGCGCAGCCATGTGGAGAACCGCTACGGAAAGACCGCGATTCCGGCCAAGATGACGATTGCGGATTTTCCGGTCTCCTATGACGAACTTGAGCCCTATTACGATCGCTTCGAGAAGCTGCTCGGTGTTTCCGGCAAGGCCGGCAATCTGCGCGGGCACAAGATCGACGGCGGCAATGTGTTCGAAGGGCCGCGTCAGAACGAATACCCCAACAAGCCGCTGGCCATGAGCATGGCGGGCGCCATCATGGAAAAGGCCGCGCGCGAACTCGGCTATCACCCGTTCCAGGCGCCGGCCGCCAACATGAGCAGCGCCTACACCAATCCGGAAGGCGTAACGCTGGGAGCATGCGAATACTGCGGCCACTGCGAAAGGTTCGGCTGCGAGGCAAACGCTAAAGCCTCGCCGCAATCATGCATCCTGCCGGTGCTGTTGGCGGACCATCGCTTCGAGCTGCGCACCCATGCCTATGTGAAGGAGCTGGTGTACGACCGGCCGGGCAAGAAGGTGAAGGCGGTTCGCTATATCGATACCCGCAGCGGCGAGGAATACGAACAGCCGGCAGGTCTCGTCGTTCTCGGCGCCTACGTGTTCAACAACAACCTGTTGATGATGCAGGCCGGCATTGGCGAGCAGTATGACCCTGTCACCGGTAAAGGCGCGCTTGGCCGCAACTATTGCTATCAGGTGAGCGGCGGCAACGTCACGGTGTTCTTCGAGGACAAGATCATCAATCCGTTCATGGCGGCGGGCGCATCGTTCGGCATGAACATCGACGATTTCAACGGCGACAATTTCGATCATTCCGGTCTGGGCTTTTTCGGCGGTGCCTGGATTTCGGCCGGCACTTCGAACGGCCGCCCCATCCAGACGCGGCCGGTGCCGCCCGGCACGCCGCGCTGGGGCCGCGAGTGGAAGAAGGCGACCGCCCGGTGGTACAATCACGCCTTCAACATCGGCGCGTCCTGTTGCAACTACGCCCACCGTGAGAACTACCTCGATCCCGACCCGACCTATCGCGATGCGCTCGGCCGCCCGCTGATGCGGATGACCTATAATTTCCACGAGAACGACCACAAGGTCGCGGAATATACGGGCGGGGTTGTGGGCAAGATCGCGCGCGCCATGAACCCGAGCACCATCAGCTCGCTGACGGTACGGCGCGGCGACTATAACGTCGTGCCGTACCAGTCGACGCACAATACGGGCGGCACCATTACGGGTACCGATCCGAAGACCAGCGCGGTCAATCGGTATCTCCAGGCGTGGGAGGCAGACAATCTGTTCGTGATGGGCGCATCGGTGTTCCCGCAAAATGCGTCGTATAACCCCACCGGGCTTGTGGGTGCTCTCGCGTATTATGCGGCCGAGGCGATCACCACCAAATACCTCAAGCAACCCGGGCCGCTGGTGCAGGGCTAAAGGTGTCTCAACGTTTTGATCTCGGGGTGAGACCGCATCTTGGGTTTACCGGCAGCGCGCTCGATCGCGCCGCCGAACTGCGCCACGATCCGGCGGCGACGGCCGCGCTCGCAGCCGATCCGCGCGTGCGGACCTTGGTGATCGCGGGCGAACTCGTCTGCTTGCAGAAAGCCGAGCCATTCAACGATCCGATATTTACTTTTGCGCAGGCTGCCGCGCTCGTGTCCGGGCCCGACCAGATGCACGAGCAGGTCTTTCTCGGCCGCAACGGCGACGCAGCGCTATTCGCGATGGCAATCGCCCCCGATGCCGCCAAGCCGCTGAGCGCTCGCAGCGATCTCCTCGTCACGGACCTGCGCAACCTCGCGACCGGCAGCTTGGTGGCGCGCGAGCATTTGCCGCCACTCGCCCAGGCGAAATCCCTACTGCGCTGGCACGGGCGGTACCGCTGTTGTTCGAACTGTGGCGCACCCACGCAGATCGCGCACGCCGGCTGGCGGCGCGATTGCGCGGCCTGTGGAGCCCAGCATTTTCCGCGTACCGATCCGGTCGTCATCATGCTGGCGATCGA
>JASHRR010001023.1 GCA_030037185.1 Xanthobacteraceae bacterium
CCAGATGTGCGCTTCTGGGACGAGTTACACCGTCGAATGTTTGATGCAGCGCGAACTGAGATTACCGAAGGCGAGATATTCCAGCGCGACGTGGCCCATCTTCGCTGCTTCGTTATCACTCCGATGCAGTATGGCCGCTTGTTCCTGGTCGGAGACGCCGCCCATATCGTTCCTCCCACCGGGGCAAAAGGGATGAATCTCGCGGTCGCCGATGCTCGGATGTTAGCGAGCGGCCTCTTCGAATTTTACTTCAAGGGCTCGCGTGCAGGATTGGATGCATACTCGGAACGCTGCCTGCGGAGAGTATGGAAGACAATGCGGTTTTCCGCCCGGCTCACGGAGTTATTGCACAAGCTACCGTCACACCTGCCCGTCGACCGAGAAATGCAGCTTGCAGAGTTGGAATACATCGCAAGTTCACGGGCAGCACAGACGAGTATCGCGGAGCAATATGTCGGCTTACCCTATGAGGACTCGTGCGTCATTTTTCGGGACGGTTGAGCGCGAAGCCAGCCCCAACAATAAAGTCGTTGTCCATCGCCACACGTTTTGATGCCTCAGCCAACCAAGAAAACGGATCCGGCGGCGATCGATTTCGGCGTCAGCGGGGTCTGTTGGACCACGGTGCCGCTCGCTGCTGCATCGCCACCCCCGGTCAAGCCCCATGATGCCAGTGCCCTGGCCCAAAGCCGTATGTCAGGTCGGAACTTCCTGATCCCTCTCTGCGTTATGTCCCTAGCCGCGGGTGCCGATCCCGAGAACATTATCCGCGGTCGGGCCTGCGGGCGCGATGACGTATATCGGATGCGCCCGTAGGGCCCCAACCCGAAAGGGCACCGCGGGAAGCCTCGAAGGAGGACCTGGTCAGAGGCGACTTTGACCTCGTGAGGCGGAGAGCGCAGCCCCCCAAGGGGGGATGCAAGTAACCGCGCACATAACTTAACTCTCACCACAAAACTTAACATCTCATCGCATATATTGAAGCCTGTCCATTCCGAGCTGCGGCACCCGGTGTCCCGTGCTGGAGGAACACGTCCTCGGCGCCGGCCGCAACTGTAAGACCCCCCAATTTGGGGTGCTAGAACATTCCCAACGCACAATTTTGTGTACGACGCGCGTCGGGGCACCGCGGCGGTCGCCGAGCCGCCGCGTAGGTGGCAAGAATACCGCACGGGAGCCGAAAAAGCGCCGTCGATAACGGCTACAGACTGAGCGCGCGGCCATTCAACGCCTCGTAGCCCGTGGGGGGGGCCTGCAGCAGGCCCCGACCTTGCCACGGTCATCCAAGGTGGGGGCCCATTTTTTGCCGCGGGAGGAGTGCGCCTCGCATACCGAGCGGCGCGGCCAAGGCGCGACGCGCTATTTGCGGGGGTAAGGCTTTCCATCGCGCTGGTGGTCCAGCACTCGCAGCAGAAGCTCGAAGGGACCTTTAGTTCGTGCAGCCCCGGCGCGTGCCTGATAATCGTGCGCGGCGCGCGTGCTTCGCAAACGTGAGTTCGTCCTCCCCGATTTCCATATGTAAAGCCAATGTTCCCGGTTGTCCGAGCTAGCTTGAGAGCAAGAGAAAATATTGAACCGCTTAGGCGCGGAACCTCCGCGGTTGAGACACCGCAAGTCGTGTTGAGGTACACCTGGCAATGTGTCCTGATAGTATCGAGCCCGTCGCCCGCTCAGCGCCGGATCCCAATAAGCCGCTGACCTGTCGGCAGCCGGGAACCATAGCGTCCGAGGATGTTTGTTTACGTGACGCGGCCCCGGGCCAGCCGCTGCCAAGCGGGTGAGGCTAGCCGGCAACCTTCAGGCGAACCAATCGAAACGGCGAGAGGCGCGCTTGCGATTGATCTCGGCCTCTTTCGGGCAGGGTCCCTCCTATTCGATAGAATAGTCGAACGCACAGTCTTATTTATCTTTTGATGAGCCGCTGGTTATGCCGTGGGTCTGTAGCCCCGAAGGCCATAGGCTTCAATGCGGACGCGCCTCTCGCGATGGCAGCGATTGTTGCGGGATTCCAGCAACGTTGGATGGAGCAATGAGCAATACCTGGCCCCAACCATCAACGGCTATCGGTTCATTTTGCGAAATCCAATAGATCTGAGAGTTCGTCCGCGGAGACATGAGAAACGTTGCCGCACCGCAAGGAGGCCCAAATGGGGTCGTCGGAGGCACTTTTCATCACGCAGATCGTGTTGCTGCTGCTGGTCGGCCGCCTCCTTGGTGAAGCGATGCAGCGGATCGGCCAGCCGGCCGTCATGGGGCAGTTGCTCGCGGGTGTTGTGCTCGGTCCATCGGTATTTGGGGCGATTTTGCCAAACGCGCAGCACGCAATTTTCCCCGGCGGGCCTGAACAGAAGGCGATGCTTGAGGCCGTTTCTGACCTCGGAATCTTGATGCTGCTCCTTCTCACGGGGATGGAGACCGACCTCGGGCTTGTAAGAAGGGCCCGGCGCGCCGCCGCGAGCGTGTCGGTGGCGGGGATCATCGTCCCATTCGTGTTCGGAATCACGCTCGGTCAATTCCTGCCGGACGCCATGTTGCCGCGGCCCGATCAGCGTCTGGTCACGTCGCTGTTCCTTGGAACGTCATTATCGGTCGCCTCCGTCAAGATCGTCGCAACGGCTGTGCGCGAGATGAAGTTCATGCGCCGGAAAATCGGCATGACGCTCGTCGCCTCCGCCATCATCGACGACACGGTCGGCTGGACCATTATCGCCATCACATCTGGCTTGGCCTTACATGGTGTTCTCAGCGTCGGGACCTTGGCGGAAAGCGTGCTCGGAACCGGGCTGTTCCTGCTGGCAAGCTTCACGTTCGGCAGACGCCTCGTCTTCGGCTTGATCCGCTGGACGAATGACACGTTCATCAGCGAGGTGCCGGTAGTCACCGCAATTTTGATCGTTATGGGCATCATGGCATTGATTACCTCTTTAATAGGTATTCACACGGCGCTAGGTGCTTTCGTTGCGGGGATTCTGGTGGGCGAGTCGCCGATCCTGACTCGCCATGTTGACGCGCAATTGCGCGGTTTGGTCGTGGCGCTCTTCATGCCTGTGTTCTTTTC
>JASHRR010001024.1 GCA_030037185.1 Xanthobacteraceae bacterium
CTCGGAGGATCGCCGACCGTCCGCGCCGCCGGCCGACGCGCTAAATCCGGTTGCCGCCATGCCGGCGGGGAGGTCTGCGCGGGATCAAGGTCATGGCCCTGCTCCTTGGCTAAGCCTTGTGGACGGTGTTGCCCCCCGTCACGGTCTCTAGGATGGCGATATCCTTGATCTTGTTCGGGTCCACGCTATGTGGATCGTCGGCCAGCAGCACGAAATCGGCGAGCTTGCCGGCCGTGATCGATCCTTTGATGGCTTCTTCGTGCGTCGCATAGGCGCCGTTGATGGTGTTGACCCGCAGCGCTTCGGCGACACTAATGCGCTGCTTGCTGCCCCAGGTCTCGCCATTCCAACCCGTGCGCGTGACCATCCCCTGGATGCCCATCAGCGGCGAGAATGGACCGGGACTGAAATCCGAGCCGGCCGCCGCCGTAATCCCGGCATCCGCGAATGACCGGTAGGCCATGCAGCGCTGCATGAGCTGTTCACCGTAGAAGTGGAATTTATCGGTGTTGTAATAGCCGTAGGACGTGAACGGCGCCGGCACGGCGCCAACCGACTTGATTCGCCGCAGCAGGTCATCGTTGATGAGCGTGCAGTGGGTGATCTTGGGGCGTGGATCGAAGCGCGGAAATAGTTTCTGTGCGCGCTCGTAGGCGGTCAGCACCAAATCGATAGCGACGTCGCCATTGGCATGGCAGTTCACTTGAATGCCGGCGCGGTGCATGCGCTCGACCCAGCCGTTGAGCTCATCCTGCGCGAACAGGACGTTGCCCTTGTAGGGCGGCTCGACACCCGGATAGGGCACACTCATCGCCATGGTGCGCTCCGAGAACGAGCCGTCGCAGGTGTGCTCGGAGGTGGCGCCGAAACGGATCCATTCGTCGCCGAATCCAGTGGCAATACCGGCCTTCAGCATGGCCTCGAGCATGTCGTCCTGGGCTTCATAGCTCACACGATGCAGCAGGTCTCCCCGCGCTCGGACCTCCTGCAGGGCAAACAGGTCCCCGCCTTCGTGGTGGACGCTGGTGAGGCCGTAGCGCACGAATTGCTTCGAGATATAGGCCTGCGCTGCGCGGTTACGCTCTTGCGTTTGAGCCGCAGTAAATACCGGGCGATTGCCGACCGTGTTGAACACCAGCCGCGCCCGGTCGGTCACCCGGCCGTTGAGGTCGCCGTTGCGGTCGCGATCGTAGGTGCCGGCCGCCGAGTCCTTGATGTCCTTGGTAACGCCGGCGAGTTCGAAAGCCTTGTTGTTGTAATAGGAGGTGTGGCCGCCGCGATGGCGCACCGCCACAGGATGCTCGCGCGACACAGAATCGAGATCGTGGATAGTGAGCGTGCGGTTGTCCTTCACTTTGGTGTCGTCGAAGAAGTAGCCCTCGACCCAGGTGCCGGGCGGCGTTTGGCGGGCGCGGGCGCGCAGCTTCTCGACAATGCTGTCGATAGTGATGAACTCGACATCATAAGGATTGCCTACGAGGACCTCATAAAGCAGGATCGCACCCGGCGCGTGGTTATGCGCGTCGATGAACCCGGGGACGATCGTCATCTGCTGAGCGTCGTAGGTGCGCGTTCGTCTGCCGGCGAGCGGTTTGATCTCCTCGCTCGATCCGACCGCGGTGAACCGCCCGGCCTTCACCGCAAAAGCTTCCGCCCGCGGCATCAGCGGATCAACGGTGTAGACTCTGGCGTTGAAGACGACGAGGTCGGGGTCGGAACTCTCGGCTGCGCAAGCGGTATGCCCGAACCACGGCGCCGACAGCAGAACCGTTGAACCGCCGGCAATGAGACCGATGAATTCACGACGACTGTGGCGGCTCTTCATGGGGCATCTCCGGCTTCGCTGGGCGACAGTGACAACAGCCTGAAACGGACCTAAGTCGCGGCTGGCCATGCGTTCCGGCGCAACATACGCTGCAAAATTCCGTCGCGGAATGCCTTTTAGCTTTGCTGCGGCCCTTGGATCCGGTTCTCGCCAATCCCGCGTTCGCAGAGAAAAAAACACCTTAGGGGGGCTCGATTGGACGCAAATGGGTGTATGATCTCCACAGCCGGAGGCCAAAGAGTCGATTCTTGCCAAGGGAGGAGAGAAGCGATGTTCAGCTATAGGAATCGGATACTAGCTGGAACCGCGGCTGCAGTGCTGCTTTTCAGCGTCCACCCGATTCGAGCTGCCGATTTTAACGGCAGCGTCGAGGGGGTGGTCAAGAGTGCATCCGGACAAGCGCTGTCCGGAGCCTACGTCAAATTGGTGAATGCCGAGAAACGTCTGACATTCATGCTGGTCAGTCAGGCGCAGGGCCGTTACACAATGAACAACCTGCCGCCGGGGGATTATACGGTGCAGGGCATTGGCAGCGGCTTCCAGAGCAAGCCTATGCCGGTGACTTTGACGGCCGGCAAGCCGGCGACAGCCGATGTGTCGCTGACGGATCAGCAAGCGGAGGTGCCGAACGGATGGGTTCGCAGCCCCGGGCGCGTAGCCGGCAACGAACTGGATTACCAGCTGGACCCGCCGAATCTGCCGGAAGGCGCAGGCAAAGCGATCATGGAGCAGAAGTGCACCCAATGCCATTTCCTGTGGCGCCCGACGCAAATGCGGTGGAGCCACGACAATTGGCAGAAAAAGATCGCCTGGATGCGCGAGCGTATCCATGAAAAACGGGGGGCCGTCGATCTGACCGACGAAGAAGCAAAGATCGTGGTGGATTATCTGGCGGCGAATTTCTCAGCCGACGCGCCAAGGGCCGATCCCAATGGCCGCTTGTCGAGAACACCGCTGCAAGGCGCCGCCGCGCAATATATCGCCGTCGATTATGCGGTTCCGAATCTGGACTCGGCGCTTCACGACCTCACGGTGGATCCGCAGGGCATTGCCTGGGTCAACGAACTCAACCAATACAAGCTCGGACGATTCGATCCGAAGACGTATGAATTTACCGAGGTCAGTCCGCCCGCCGGGTCAAAGCAGCTGACCGCTCTCAATCACATGGGGCCGCCGGTGCGAGGCGCCGGTGACTCGATCTGGATGGCTGAGGTTGGCGCCAACCGCCGCTGGTTGCAGTTCGACACCAAGTACCAGCAGTTCACCGCCTATCCGGCCGACTTTCTCAAGGGGCAGATCACCGGCAACAGCATGCGAGCTGACCCGAATGGGAAGATGATCTGGTCGACTGCCGGCACCCGGATTGTCGGGTTGAATGTCGAAACCAAGCAGTTCGTCGCCTATGACATTCCTCACTTCGTCGAGACTAAGCAGAATCCGGGCGCCTACGGGATCGATGTCGCGGGGGACGGCAGGGTTTGGTTTGCCGAGCGGGAAGCCAATAAAATAGGCCGGCTGGACCCTGAGACCGGAAAGATCGACGAGTTCAAGACGCCCGGGCTCGACATTCCGCGCCGGATGGGCGCGGATTGGGAGGGCAATATCTGGATCGGCTTCCATGAGACCGGGAAGCTCGTGAAGGTTGATCAGAATACCGGCAAAATGACCTCCTACTCGCCTCCGACCCCGAACAACGGCGCGTATCACGTGGTCACCGATGCAAAGCACAAGGTGATTTGGCTGACCGAACAGACGGCGGACAAAATCGCCCGCTTCGATCCCAAGACGGAAACCTGGACGGAATTCTCGCTGCCGATAGCAGAGTCGGACGCGAGAAGGATTGAAATCGATCCGTCCAACCCGAATCGCATATGGTGGTCGGGCGACACTTCGAGCCATCTGGGCTACATCGAGGTGCTCGACCAGTAAAGTAGCACGGGAGGCAGTGGCGGATAGCAGGGGGGCGCGCCGTGCGCGCCCCCCTGCCGCCGCCATATGCTAGGGTTCTGGAACCGGTCCGAACTCCGGCGGCGGAATGCGGTGCTTGGTTGCTGCCTCGTACGCCGACGCGATGCGAATGAGCGTCGGCTCGGCAAAAGGCCTGCCGAAGAACATGATGCCCACCGGAAGCTTTGCCGGAATGGGCCCGATGAGGCGGGTACCACCTGCGGCATCTCGGACTCTATCAAACACGTGAGTGGTGAAACCGGCCGGAACGGACAGTGTAGGAATGCCGTGTTGTCCCAGCAGGCCCCAGACGGAGTTAGTCCGGCCGGCCAGCGGTGGCTCAGTGGGCGCACCCAGGATATAAGCCGGAATGTTCCCCGACGGCGAAACCAGCGCATCGAGGTTCTCCTGCGCCATACATTGCAGAACGACTAGCTGATAGGCAAACCTGTCCTGAAAAACGTTCGCCATATCGAGCGTCAAGCTGCCGTTCAACTCCTCGAGCGCCGCTTTTCTATCGACAAAACCCGCGTCCGGACGAATATCCCGATAGAAGTTCGACTTGTCGATCAAATCCCTGATGGACTTGATATTCGCATCGCCGCGCTCCCTGAGGTAGCGGCTCAGCATGTATTTGCTCAGGCCAGCATTGGACGCCGGTGCGATATTCCGGATCGTGAAACCAGCCGGGACAAGGGATGGATCGAAAAACATATCCACCAGCTGAGCGATGTGATCTGTTGACGGCTTCCCGCTGGAATCCGCCGGGAAGAGATTTGGAAACTGCTCGATGAACACCCGGTTGCGATAGAGCGGCACATACTTGTCGAGGCAATTGTGAAACAGTGCTCCTCCCTCTCCCGGGTCGATGATCGTGGCTCCGAGTTCGCGCAGATCGCCGATGGCGTGCTCGGCGAGATCGATGGTTTCGACATCGGCCTCGTTGAACGCTTTCTTGTCCATATGCTCTCGAATGACGCCGATCCGCATCCCGTTCAACGAGCGCTCGTTCGCGAAGCTTCGATAGGGCTCCGCCGGCAGCCGGCCAATGCTGAATGCTGTCAGTTCATCCCTCGGATCGTAGCCGGCGATGACCTCAAGTACGCGGGCGGCATCCTTGACGGTGCGGCATAGCGGCCCCACGCGAGTATTCAGCGCCGCGCCAACCATTCCGGCGCGACTGACCAGTTCCTGCGTCGGCGCGAGTCCCACAATGCTGTTGTTCTTGGCGGGGTGATGTATCGATCCCCCGGTTTCCTCTCCGATGGAGCACGTCACCAGGTTGGCAGAAACTGATGATCCGGACCCGCCGCTGGAGGTGCCGGGACTGCGCTGCGTATCGTAAGGGTTACAGAAGGGCCCGCCGAAGGAGCTGCGCGAATTCGGCGTTCCCATTTCTCCCAGATTCGCCTTGGCGAGGATAATCGCACCCGCTTCTCGCAGGCGCTTGACGAAGGTTGCATCGCGCGGCGGACGATCGTTCGCGTAAGCGGCATCCATGCCCGCAGTGGTGCGCATATCGAAGGTGTCGTACTGATCCTTGATGGAAAACACCACGCCGTGGAGAGCGCCGATGAGCTTGCCGGTGGACGCAAAGTAGGCGTCTTGCTGCGCCGCCACTTCCAGCGCGTCAGGCATTGCCGGATCGTCATCGACCGGATCGGTCATGGTTCGTGCTTTTCGACGATCAAACCCCAGCCTTTCTCGTTGGGCTGGTCTCAAATTCAAAGTCATCAAGGCATTGAGTTGATGCGCATCCTTGATGGGCGTGATCGGTCCGAGCCCGAGAACCCCATCCGGCTGATTTACACACGTTCCGTTGTACGCCTTGATGCGGGTCAGGTAGAGCTGCACCACCTGCGTCGCTGTCACTTCGCCTCGCAGGATGGCAGCTTGAATATCCTCAATCGTTGCTTCTTCGATCCGGAATTTTGCCGTCTGCGCCGAAACCAGCGACGGCGTGAGTAGGATCAAGGATGCTAATGCCAATCGACCAAGCACAGGGACCCTCCTTTTCTTTTGCAACACCGCCCCTCAAGAACGCGGCGGCCAGCCAAGATGTGCGTGTTCGCTCGAACCGTTTCTGATGTCCGACAGTTGGGAAGACCGGCGATTTGGCGCCGGGCAAGCACGCATGCGAGCCCTGCACTCTACGCGGACTAGCCTCAAATGGCCCCGGCAGGTCATGCTATTCCTGCGGAGTTCTGACAGTCAACGCCACGTCAAAGCTGCCGGGAAAATGCCATACGCTCTCTTTTTTGCGGCGGGCGATCCTGCAGAGGTGGGTGATGCCGGCAGAACGAATGAGCAAGCGGCGATTTTGCTCATGCCGAAACCGGTATGGCGCTTCTTGTGTTACATTCTCCACCAGCCCTTCGAAATTGAGGAGCAGATGATGTCGCTCGAGAGCATTTCCAAAGGCATTTTCTTTCGACGGATTTGGCCCGGTTGCGCGATCGCGGCGTGCGCCATCCTATCCTTGTTGCCGATCGGCGCAACCGCACAGGTCGCAGGCGAGTCTCCTGTGTTTGCTCCGGGACTGCATAATCTGAAGTTGCCGCGAGCAGACGAACCCGCGATCCGCTACGCGCTGTCCATTCCAGCTAACTATTCCCCCTCCGCACCCGTTCCTCTCATTCTTGCATTGCACTTCGGGGTTCGTGGCGCAGAGGCGGCCGGCGCCGGCGGGGAGGTGGTGCAGATCCTGATTGGTCCGGCGCTCGCGGAACTCGGCGCCATCATCGTCGCACCGGATTCGGTGCGAGGCGATTGGAGCAGCGCCGAAAACGAGAAGGCAGTGAACACGCTGCTCGACACGGTCATGGCCCACTACGCAATCGACAAGAAAAAGGTTGCGGTCACCGGCTTCAGCATGGGCGGCGCCGGCGCCTGGCATTTTGCGGAGAAATTCCCGGAGCGCTTCAGCGCGGCGATTCCAGTCGCCGGCAGGCCGCCGGCATCCGCCTCCGGGTGGCGGCTTCCGGTTCTGGCGATTCATTCTCGCGATGACCAGGTCGCACCTTTTGGCCCGACGCAAACGCGGATTGCGGAACTTCAGAAAGCCGGTGTGGATGCAAAGCTGATCACACTAACCGGGATCACGCATTACCAGACCTACCGCTTCAGAGATGCGTTGCGAGAGGCGGTCCCGTGGTTACGGGAGGTTTGGAAGTAGGACTTGATGGTGGGCTCGACGGCCTGCAGGTCCAGCGTGGTAAACGAGAATGTCAGCCGCCATATAGGTCGCCAGCGGCATCCCGAGGTAATTTGAAACCGCACGAGAGCCCGCGATAATGCACTCCATGACAATCGGCGAGACTCGCCGAATACGCGGCGTAGCCGTTCCCTCGATCATGTATGGCACGGCCTGGAAGCAGGAGCGCACGCAGGCGCTGACCTCCGAGGCCATCGCTTGTGGCTTCCGCGCCATCGATACCGCCAACCAGCGCAAGCACTACGTCGAAGCGGGGGTTGGCGCTGCGACCGGGGCCGCCATCGCCGCGGGCAGCGTGACGCGCGAGCAGCTGTTTCTGCAGACGAAATTTACCGATCGGCGCGGCCAGGACCATCGATTGCCGTATGATCGCGACGCCGATCTCGCCACTCAGGTCCACCAGTCAATCGACAGCTCCCTTGAACACCTTCGTGTGACCTGCATTGATAGCTACCTCCTGCACAGTCCCTCGCGCGCTTTCGGCCTCGGCGAAGCCGATTGGCAGATGTGGCGCGCGATGGAGGAAGCGGCGCGCGCCGGACGGGTTGGCTTGCTCGGGGTAAGCAACATCTCGTCCGCGCAGCTTGCCACGCTCGTCGAGGGTGCGAAGATCGCCCCGGCTTTCGTGCAGAACCGCTGCTTCGCACGCAATCGGTGGGATGCCGACATTCGCGCGCTTTGCCGGATGCACGACATCGTCTATCAGGGCTTTTCCCTTCTCACGGCAAATTGGCAGGAGCTATCGTCGCCAAGCGCGATCGGCGTCGCCCAACGCCACGGCAAGACGGTTCCGCAAGTCGCCTTCCGCTTTGCGATCGATCTCGGGATGCTGCCGCTGACCGGAACCCGCGATGGCCTGCACATGCGCCAGGACCTCGACATCTTTGACTTCGCCCTCAGCGACGAGGATCGCGACGTCATGCTCGGACTCGGCGGCCTTTAGCGGCGCCGCCATTATTCTAGCAGCGGCCGAGGCGGCGCCGTGCCGTTCCAAAACAGCTCGGCTGCGGCGAATGGCGGTCTCAATCGTTCAGCCGCGCGGTCCACGGCGGCCGTTCGCCGAAGCTGCCGGGCGACGTACGCTTTTGTCGAGGCACGGGTGATCGTGCTGGCGCGCGAAACGCGCGAGCCTGCAAAAAGCACGACCTCGTCCATCTCGCTCCAAGTGTGGCCGCAGATTATCGCTGGGCGGAGTGGGCACGGCCGAATGGCATTTCGACGAAACTCCGGCCCCCGATGCATCTCGCGACAAGCCGGTCGGCTGCAGAAGCAGCGCTATCAGCGGCTGAGATCGACAATCGATATCGAAGGGCTTAAGCTGGTACCCCAGGGCTCGGGGACGAGTCGATTGCGGAGGGAATTCATGAAAGAGAGTCGCGTTGTCGCGATCAGCCTCGCCGGAGTGTTCGCATTGTTCGCATCCGTGCTGGCGGTGGCCCAGAACGCAGCCCCCGAGGCCGCACCTCCAGCGCCAGCGAGGCCCGGCCTCGTCATCCTCGATTTCAAGCCGGCGATGGATGACCTGATGACCATGCTGGTCCAGCCGCGCCACGTAAAGCTCTATTATGCTGGCCAGGCGAAGAACTGGCGGCTCGCGGGGTTTGAGGTGAACGAACTGCGCGGCGCGCTCGGGAGGATCGGGCGGACCATTCCGAACTATCGGAACATCAACGTCGATACTGCGGTGGCCGCGATCTTCGCCGACAAGCTCAAGGCCGTCGATGCCGCCGTCAAGGCTGGCGATCTGACGCAGTTCAATACCGCCTATGGGGAGATGACGGCAGCGTGCAACGATTGCCACAAGGGCATGGAACACCCCTTCCTGGTGATCAAGGTTCCGGACGCCGCAAATTTCCCGGATCAGGAGTTCCGGCCTTAATTGGCGGCAGCGCGGGCAGGAAACGACCTGCGTGCGCCAGCTTCGGGCCGTTTTTATGCGTCCACTTTCCCCGCGGCTGTCAATGAATTGGGTGCAGGCTACTTGGCCGGCGTGATGAAGCGCACGGCGGGAGACGGACCCGCCTACGGCTCAGACCCTTGTGGTATGATTTGGCCGCTTCTCCTGGCTGCTCACCCGTTGGCGGGAGATGATCGGCGTCGGCCGTCCGACCGTGGAAGTCAATGAGATTTGCTGCCATTGCGGATGTGCGTGGAAATCGGTTCGCGCTTGAGGCCGTGCTCGCCGATATTGCCGCCAACGCAATCAGTGAGGTCGCGAACCTTGGTGACCATGTTAGCGGACCGCTCGAAGCGGCACGCACCGCGGACATCCTTAGGGAACGGGGCTTTCCCTGCGTGCGAGGCGACCAAGATCGGCGGCTAGTAGAGCTTTGCAGAGACGGCGCTTCGCCTCGTTGTGATTTTCGCCAGCTCGAGCGCAGGCACTTCGATTGGATGGCAAGCATGCCGCCAACCCTTTTTTATCGGGATGATGTCTTCCTTTGCCATGCCACACCGCAAGATGATGCGGGCTTTTGGCTCGACGACGTGGCCACCGATGGCTCTGTGCGCAAAAGCACTATTGAGCCAATAGAGAGCGAGGCTCGTGGGATCGACGCCTCGCTTATCCTCTGTGGGCACACGCATATTCCGCGAGTTGTACGATTGAGGGACGGGCGGATGATCGTCAATCCCGGCAGTGTCGGATTGCCCGGCTATGCCGGACAGACTCCGGTACCCTACAAGGTTCGACACCCGATGCGTGCTACGCAATTGTCGAGCGCATTTCGACCGGCTGATCAGTGACGATCCGATTCGTGCCCTATGATAACGCGGCCGCAGCCGGGATGGCCCGCGCTAACGGGCTGGCAGTTTGGGCGAGCACGCTCGCAACTGGCTGGGTTGCTTGAGTACTCCTGAACAGTCAAAGAACGACAAGTCAGCGAACCGAGAGAGCTTTTCGCAGACCGATCACCTTTTCATAGAACGTTTCCGCACGGTCAATATCGTTGACGGGAATCGCTATTTGACCGGTGTGATTGAGGTTGAGCGGCACTGCAGACCTCCAGGAATGGCTTACGCTGAGCCACTCCGGTCGAGGTGGGGCGGTCACCCAGACAGTGCGAGGCGCACAGCTTCTTGTTCGACCACACCTTGATCCGAAGGTCTATCATGCCCCTGAGCAAACACCGCGACAGTGGATGGCAAGGCTAGATCAGGGAAATGGTAGACGGCCGCAACGCTGCCCGGCCCGGCACCTGAATGTCCTATCGCAGTCCCTGCCGACGATTCTCCGATCATCAAACCTAGTCCGTAGCCCCCCTTTCTCCAGGGGCGGTCGGCCCAGGGGCCTCCGACCGGATGGGGTGTCATTGCCTCTGCGAGAAGGTCCGGTCGCAGCACGTCGCCGGATATGAGCTTGTGAAGAAAACGCACCGCATCACCAGGCGTGCCTGCGAGCAGCCCATGATAGACCCAGCCGGGATTATAGCGACTGCGATTGCCCCACGCAGTTCCCGCAAGGTCTTCGACAGTCGGCACCAAGCGCACCGAGGCGAGCCCCTGGGGATCGAACACCAGCTGCCGTAGAGCAGAGCCGATGTCCTGCGACATGATCTGTTCGATCTTCTGGCGGACGAAATAGTAGCCCACATTCGAATAGTTCCAGCCACACCCCGGTTCGTAGTCGAGATGGTCGGCCCCGACGCGATTGAGCATTTGCGCGACGTCCCAGGGCTTCTCGTCGCGCGCAACTGCATCGTGATAAGAAGCCAGATCGCCATAGTTCGGGACGCCCGAGCGATGTTGAAGCAATTGGCGTAGCGTGTAGAGGCGATCGTCGATTGGATCGTCTAGATCGAGATAACCGCGATCGACGAGCTGCAGGGCAGCCGTGGCCAAAGCTGTCTTTGTGAAACTCCACCACGGCACACAGCTGTGGTCGGACCACTCCTTCGGGGCCTGGTCCGCGCCAATTTGGGCTGTGAGGAAAGGCCGATCGTTCATGCGGATCTCACGAATACGGGCATGGCCCGAAGGCCGACAATCATTCTGGTTGCAGGACCAAAGGTGGAGGGGCCAAAGCCTATTTGCAGGCCAAAGCTTATTTCACGTCGGGCGGCAAGGGCAAGCAACGGTTGCCCAATATTGAGAACGTTGGCTTACGGGTCGAATTCGATCCTGGCCCAGCAGCACCCTGTACGCCCTACGGGACCATCACGCCCCTTGGTCCCAAAGGCCCCAGCAAAATCGAGCCCGCCCCTCCCGCTGGCAGCAAGGCGAGCATTGGCATGGAAAGGGGTGAGAAGGGACTCGCTCGTATGGGACCCAACTCCGGCAAATCGACCCCCGCCCTTCAGCAAGTGACAGTCCACCATATCGGCTCGACCGCGGTGGCGGGATTAGCTGCCAGCCAATCATCGATCTCATGCTGCTGGTAGACGATTTCGACTTTCACCGGGCGGCTGGCGCGTGGAAGCGCTCGTCTACAATTGGGATGGGGAGTCAGGTATATCGGGGAGGCGCTATTGCACTGTCTGCGCGCGATGGGACTTGGCATCGTCCAACTTCATTTTTTTGAAGCGCGTTCGCGCGTGCGTCACATTGCGTTCGGGACTACTCGCGCGCACATCCCGAAGCGGCCATCGCATACGAAAAAGAAAGACACCGCGCACGAGACCGCCACCTCAATAATTCGCACGCCTATACGGTTGAGAAGGCTGTGGGTTCACGATATGGAGGCCAAAGCAGTCACTCGGTTTGCAGAGCACGGGACTCCCCGGCGGCCTCCGTAAGCGTGACTTGAGGGCTTCGCCCCCGACTGCGCCGGTGTCTCGTTCCGCCGGTCTCGTTCCGCCGCCGCGCCGCGCTTGATTCCCGGTAAGCGGTCGATGATCCTTCCGTCCAGGTCGGTGCAGGAGCGGGACGTCCTGCTGGAGACACTGGGCGCTGATGCCGAATGAATATGTAGCCGATTCTGCCTTGGGTTGGGCGTGAACCATGCATTCGTTCCCAAATCCAACGAGCATCGAAGCGTTTCATACGTGGCGTGCCGATAGGTCTCAATGGCTGCCAGTCGCGGTTGACATTGCCCGGAGCCATTCCTTGTCGTGTGCCGATCCTCATGTGTTCTCGATGGGGACGAATCTCGTCGTGGCGCTCGATCATCGGCTGGTCCTCAAGATTTTTCCGCCGATGCTTCGGCATCAGTTTGAATCGGAACACGCCTCGCTTTCGCGGCTTCACGGCCGGTTGAGCATTTCGGTCCCGCAGATCGTATTCGAGGGGGAACGCAGTGGTTGGCCCTATCTGGTCATGACCCGTATGAACGGCATCAATGGCAAAGAGGCCTGGGCCGCGCTCCGCGAAGATCAACGAGAGAGCGTTCTCGCCCAAATCGGCGAGAGCATCGCCGAGGTTCAACGAGTTCCCGTGGGAGACTTATCTCGGCTGCAGCCTCAGTGGGAGCAGTTCGTTACCGGGCAAATCGAAGGATGTCGGGCGAGGCATGAACGCGTGGGCTTGCCGCAAAAGTATCTCGACGGATTGGACCATTTCCTTCGGGATGCCGCGACGCTCATTCCGGTGAATTTGGCTCCGGTCATTCTGACAGGGGAGTATAACCTGGAAAATATCTTCCTTGAGGAACACTTTGAGCGTTGGCGGCTCACGGCACTTATTGATTTTGGCGACGTCATGACCGGTTGGGGTGAGTACGACCTGCTCGGTCCGAGTACGTTCGCGGCCGCAGGACGGCCGGGCCGTGTCCGCAGTCTCCTGCGGGGTTTCGGGTATTCGGAAGCCAACCTGAATGCTGCGTTGCCCCGGCGCCTCATGGCACTTCTTTTGCTTCATCGGTTCAGCAATCTGGCAGTGCAAATTTGCATTGAGGGCTGGCAACAGAAGGCCGCCGATTTGTATGAACTGGAGCGATTGCTCTGGCCCATTTGATGCGTAGCGAGTGGGAGCTTTGGCGAATGGAACATCAACAACATGACCGCCTCTCAATCGAGGACTGCGCGTCGCCCATCTAAGGCTGATCAGGGGGAGGATGTCCGCAGCCACCTACTGCCAGGCCTAGCGCCACTTCGTGTCGCGGGGTGGCCCCGTTCTGCTGTTCGCCGCTGACGATACCCCCCACATCGTGCGACAGCGCCTCGCGGAACCGCAGCACCGCAACGAAGTTGTGACGGCAGATCCGGTCCCTTGAAGCACTCCAGTAAACTGGCCGGCAGGGTGGCGGCCGCCGGCGCAAGCATGAATAACCGCTTGCCCTTGGGACGCTCGGCGAGCTTTGTGCTCACGGTGCTGATACCTTCATCAGCGAGTACCTTGTCGATTTTGAAACCGGCTTGCTCGGCTTGGGTTGGTGGGCGGTGGTCTGTTCGGTGGTGGATGAGCGGGCGTAGAAGATGATCATAACGCAGAACTCCCTAACGCAGACGCAACCGCTCAATCCATGCCGTTGGTCAGCATCTAAACCGTAGTTACGGCGATGGCGATGAGTCAGGTTGACTCGGTAGGGCACACCTTAATGGGCGGCGCTGGTGGACCTTTCGACCAGGTCTGGCGCCGTTACGGTGTGGGCGACCGGATGGCTGGCGATGTGTTATCAGTGGAGGACGATGAACTCGGCAGCGAAAAACTGGTCCAGCCGGTGATACGTGGCGGCCGACCGTATCAACCCGCCCCCCACGCTTTCCAAAATTCGTGCCCATGCGCGCCGCGAGTTGGGACTGCCCGAACCCTTGCGTCAGTTTGAGCCCAGCGCAGCCTATCCGATACAAGTCGCCGAGATTGGAGTGGGACCCCGTTCATGATCAGCCGCGACGGAAATCTATGCGCGGAATTCGCGATCACCTCGTCCCGCGATAACCTCAAACCGTTGCAAAGCGTTTAGCACCGCCTCGGGCATCTGCGCCGTCGCCGCACTGTCAGGTAACGCAGTTGCGGGTCGGCGAGCCCGCGAAACGGCCGCTTGGCCGCTGCCGCATCGAATGACGTACCGCTCGCTAACATGAGTGACCCGCGCAGGATGGTGATTCCCTCGCCGGCTGGGCAATCGACCCAGAGCATCGAAGGACGGCGCGCATCTGGACCATATCCGACACGCCGGCACGTCAGCCAGAAGGCTTCACATGCGCGCGAACCGAGCTTCTCGATCGCCGCAGCGACCGACGTCTCGCGCCAGGGAGGGTCCTGCACGTCCGCCGGCGTGACCAGACGGGCTGATGGTCCTTCGCTACAAGCCGCCAGCTTGATGAGCTCACGAATAATCTCAGGCGCAACCGCCAGCGCGTCGAACAGACCCACCCGGGACGGCAGACCGGATTTGCAGGAACATCGCCAGTTCCATTCGGCCCGTTTGGCGGCGCATCGGTTGTAGTCATGACAGAATTCCAGGACCCCGCCCCAGGCAGGGTGACCGTTGTCTTGGGCTCGATTTCCGATGGCCTGCAAACCCTAGGAACGATCGGGCACAGCCCCCGGCGCTGTGGACTGTATTGAGCACCTCTGCCCCGCGCGGAAACTCGGCCAAGCGTCGTTCGTTCCGCTGAAGGTCGAATAACCCGGACCGAGTTCCAACCGCGTCCGGCCGAACCTGATCCACCTCACTATCGTTCGGTTTTCCGATGCTAGGGGTGCGCAGAAGCCCACAGACTTTGGCCTGATGGATCGCACGATGCCAGTGCAAAACGCAGAAATCGCGGCCATGTTCGATCAGGCCGCCGATCTCCTCGAGATCCAGGGTGAGAACCAGTTCCGCGTCCGCGCCTATCGCCGCGCGGCCCGCGTCATCGAGGGCTTGCCGCAGAGCGTTCGCAGCTTGCTTTCCGCCGGACGTGACCTGTCAGAGCTTCCCGGAGTCGGCAAGGACTTGGCCCGCAAAATTGCTGACATCGTGAAGAGCGGGCATTTCGGGCTCCTCGATGACCTCAGGAAAGAGCTGCCCGGTGAGTTGGGCGATATAGCCGCGCTGCCCGGGCTCGGGCCGAAGCGCGCCAAGCTGCTTTACGACATGCTCAAGGTGCGCACCCTCGACGACCTCCGCCGGGTCGCTGAAACCGGCCGCTTGCGCGAACTCAAGGGCTTCGGTCCCATCATTGCAAGGAAGCTCTCGGAGGCGCTCGAAAAACCCAGGGCCCAGAGGCGCTTCAAGCTCTCGGTCGCCGAGGCCGAAGCCGAGGCTCTGGTGGGCTTTCTCCGCGACGGCAAGCGCATCGTCGTCGCCGGCAGCTATCGGCGGCGGCGCGACACGATCGGCGATCTCGACCTGCTGGTGACGGCGGAGGATGGTGCCGCCGTCGGCGACAAACTGACGCGCTATGAAAACGTCGCCGAAGTGCTCGCCCACGGTCCGACCCGCACGACCGTCATCCTGCGCTCCGGAATCCAGGTCGATGTGCGCGCGGTTCCGGAAGGGAGCTATGGCGCGGCGCTCATCTATTTCACCGGATCGAAGGCGCACAATATCGCGCTGCGTGGGCTTGCCATCGCGCGCGACTGGAAGCTCAATGAATACGGTTTGTTTGCGGGCAAACGGCGCATTGCCGGCACGACCGAAGAAGAGGTTTACAAGAAGCTCGGCCTCGCTTTTGTTCCGCCGGAATTGCGCGAGGACCGCGGCGAGGTCGAACTCGCGAAGGCCAATAAGCTGCCGCGCCTCGTGACCCTGTCAGACATCCGGGGCGATCTTCACGTGCACTCCGACTGGACCGATGGCACCGCCACCATCAAAGCCATGGCAGAAGGTGCACGTGCACTCGGCTACACCTACATGGCGCTCACCGACCACAGCCGACGCTTCGCCATGGCGCATGGTCTCGATCCCGCGCGCCTGTCGCGACAGGGTAAGAAAATCGATCGGCTGAACGAGCGGCTCGAGGGCATCACCGTTCTCAAGGGGATCGAGGTCGATATCCTCAAAGACGGCAGCCTCGACCTGCCGGATGCAAGCCTGGCCGAGCTCGACGTCGTGATCGCCTCCGTCCACTCCTATTTCGACCTGCCGCGCCAGGCCCAGACCGATCGAGTCATCCGCGCCATGCGAAATCGCCACGTTTCCATTGTTGGTCATCCGACCGGGCGGCTGATCGGTGCGCGAGAGCCCTATGAGATCGACATGGAGCGCGTCATCGCCGCCGCTCGCGAGTTCGGCTGCCATCTCGAAATCAATGCCGAGCCGGATCGGCTCGATATCAACGACATCCATGCCTATGCGGCCAAGGAAGCCGGCGTCAAGCTCGCGATTTCAACTGATGCGCATTCGCTCGACGCATTCCGATACATGCGCTTCGGCATCGACCAGGCGCGGCGGGCCTGGCTGACAGCGGATGATGTGATCAACACGCGCCCGCTCGCTGAGTTACGCAAGCTATCGCGCCGGCAGGTCATTTGATTTGGACATTGACGGCGCTACTCAGAATCGGACTGAGCATCATCGCTATATTCGAACTGACCTGCACTTCGTAAGGCTCGCGAGTCCGGGTTGGCGAAGACAATGGATCAGCCAGAATGACGAACAGCAAGAGGGACACAAACGCGAGCATCGGCATCTGCCAATTAGCTTTGTGAAGCTATATGGATAAACCACAGGTGCGATCCGCAGCACGGAGGGCGAGATTCGCTGGCGCCTATTCGTTCGGCAAGCTATCCAATCTCCAAGGATAGCGCGCGCGTCAATGCCGCGTGAGTCTCAATGACTTCCTGAGCGTGACGACTTGCCGGCGTTGATTGGCCCCGACGATCTTTATCGCGCGCATGTTGATTAGCAAGGGCAACGAGGGCTTCGATGCTGCGCGCAAGCGATACGTTGATCTGATCGAGGCCGGGATTATTGATCCAACCAAGGTCGTTCGCATTGCCCTCGAAAACGCCGTGTCGGTCGCCAGCGTTATGTTGCTGACCGAGGCGACCATGACGGAGATCCCGGAAGCCAAGAAGGAACAAACGGCAGAGCCCGAAATGGCGATGTGAGGAGGCCAATCTTGCTGCAGTGGCCATCAGTCCGGCTCGCGTTCCAGCACGCAGCAATGCGGTGCTTCATTGCCGGCTGATTCCTCACTCAGCACGGCGCCGGTCACCGGGTTGGGCCGGAACGTCGTGCAACCCTTGAGTCCGCTGTCGTAAGCCAGGTCATAGACCT
>JASHRR010001025.1 GCA_030037185.1 Xanthobacteraceae bacterium
GCTGATCCCATCTCCTGGAGCCCTGTCTGCGGCCTTCGCCGGCCGTGGTCTCGGTCTTCCCCAGGTCTTCCCCGCACGGTTTTCTGGGAAGACTTCGTTATGGAAATTTCAGCCTAAGTCTTTGATTTCATTGGCGCGCTCGGAGAGATTCGAACTCCCGACCCTCAGATTCGAAGTCTGATGCTCTATCCGGCTGAGCTACGAGCGCGTGCAGGTCGGCGTGATGGCCTGCTTTATGAAAGGCGACCGCGGTCCAAAGCTTGGGGTCCCCAGGGGGCGGTGGCGGCGACCCGTATAGCGCATTTTGCAGTCTCGATGCCAGCGCCTCTTCGTAGAAATGACGCAGAAATGCCGCGGGACTCCTTTGTATCCAGCATTCGCCAAAAAAATGGCCGGACTGAAAGGTGCGGCCAGGTTGGGCACGCCGTGCACGCCAGATCGGGCGACCATAAGGGCACCCCTAGTCGTTCGGCCGTCGGCCCGAACCCTCCGGTTCAGCACCGCGACCGATCGCAAATTGACCCACAGGGCCTTCGACGTGGAAGTCGATCCCCGTCATCTTCGCGAACAGATCGATATTGGAGATCCCAATCGCACATCCACCGAGCCTTATGTCAGTTGCCATCATGTAGAGTGTTTGGATCAACACGCCGACATCCTTGAGGATCAGCGAATAGGCGATTGAGCTGTATTTCCAGGAAACCCGACCAAAGCGTGCCGCAATGGTGATCAAGATTTGCGGGGTTGGCGCGTCCATTGCGAATGCGGCTCCCGCCAGCAGCGCTTCGAGCTCGTGCGGGCGAGCGCTGATCGGCACAAGCGCGTGTCCGCCAGCATCGTAATGGTAAAATCCTCGGGCAAGCCCTTCACATTTGTCGACAGCAAGGTAGAGCTCGAGTGCGTAGCTCGATCCTGCCGACGGATACGGCCTGGCGGCGTATTCGACGGTGGGGCCCCCGTCGCCGAACTGGCTCTCCTTCTTCGATCTCGACAGCACCCGTGCCGCGCCGTCGAGAAGCTGCGAAAGCTCTGCGAGCGTGATCGGTCGGTTATCATCGAAGCTGCGGGTCGAATGCCGTTGACGCAGGAGCTTTGCGATGGGCGAGGTGATCTGCGAGGGCGCGCTCAAGAATTTCGAGAGATCGATGCTTTCTCCGGGCCACCGGGGCCGCTCTGCCGGCAGCGGCGACGTCACATCCGCATAGGGATAAAGTCCGCCAAGCGGGTTGGCGTGCCGGCCCTGCGTGCTGCGCGTGTGAAATAAAAGATCGTGAAAATCCCACAGGACGAGGTCGTGGTCGCCCTCAGTCATTCGCCGGCCGCCATCGTGGGCGCCGACCTTAAAGAGAATCTGGCAATCGGCCAGGAGGGCGAGAAGCTCGACCCCCGGAAAACCGTCCTCCCGACAAAGCTGTTTGATTTGTTGCGGTGCAGACAGTGTGGCAATGGCGGCCGTGATCTTCGGATCGCAAATCTTGAACAACGCCCCGGCGCGCGGCGATTCCAGAACCATGTCGCTGGCGCGCCGGCGCATGTAGGCGAATCGCGATAGCACGAGAACGTCGGCATTGGCGAGCGGCGACATTCGCGGCCAGTAATCGGCGGCCTGCGGTTCTATGACGACTAGGTCCGCATCGCTTCGCGAGTCCCGGAGGCTGTACTCCAGAAGACCATGCCTCGCCAATCGCCGGACCAAGAGATCGATCTCTTTGTCGCCCTCCCGCGCCCCATCCCTCGCTCTGCCCGGCCCGCGTGGGAGGGCAACGGAGGCGTGGGGGCCGCTGGATGCAAACGAGGCGATCGGCAGCCCCGTCCGCAGGTCCTGCGCGCGATCCGCCGTGCCCACGCTGAACGTTCCGAGGCCGACCGAAAAGCCTTCGAAGCAGGCGGCGAGCGTTCCGTCGGCCTGCGCCTCAAGCGTGACCTGACCGCTCAGCCGGGCGCAGACACTTGGCGCCAGAGCCCGTTGCCCTTTCTTGGAGCGCGTTGCGGTCATCTTGAACCATTTATCTCGAAGTCATGGCCGGGCGTAGCCCGGCTCGTCCCGGGCATCTGCCCGCAGGTGCGCACGACGGCAGAAAGGTAATTCCAAGTCATCGGAACGCATTATAGTTCCGGGAGCGCGCAAGTAAGGGATGGCCTCAGGTGTGAGGGTGGGCCGGATTGAGTTCGTCCTCCGGCAGCGGCCGATCGCGCAATCCGAGCTTCACGGGAACATCATAAAGTCGACCGGGCGCGAAGCGGCGATAGAAATGCCGCAGTCCCGGAACGATCACCCTGACCACCGGGACCGCGATGTCAGGGCGCGTCTGATCGAGGACGAGGAAATCGAGGCCGGCCTGCTTGGCAACTCCCACGCAGGCCGTTACTTGGTCGCGGGCCTCGAGACGGCCGAACTTCGAACTGAAGCCCGATTGGACTGTCTGCTTGTCGCTTGGCGTCAAAAACGGATGGTCCTGCAGGCGCAACGGCGTCGAGCCGTCGAGGCTTGATTTCTCTCCGCTGCCGCCCCCCATCAGACCAATCGACAAGAATTGGTTTAGCTCGGTTAACGCCCGCAGCAAGGCAATACGGGCATCAAAGTGTGCGCCGGAACCAAACTCGATATTTTCCTTGCCGTTCTGCGTCCAGTGCGTGATTGCCACAAAGGTCGGAATCGCAAGATCGCTGGTGACGTCAAGCACCCAGAGCCGGCGTCCGGATTCGGCAAGCTGGGCTTGCAGGTCACGGACATACGAATCGTCGAGCTGGCCGATGTCCACTTCAGCCCGCTGCAGGCGGTTGTACCACCAGATTGCGTAGGCATCGCGTTCCACCAGCTCGAGGAAACCCTGGACGATTGCTTCCTCAATCGTATTGCCGGCGGCGCACCCGTTGGAGTCCGTGTTGAAGGCACCGGGGCCACGGTAGAAAAAATACAAGAGGCTGGTCGGAAGGTATTTGAAGCGCTGGTCGCGCAGCGACCATGCCGGCGACCACTCGACCTTCGCCGATGGATCGAACCGGGAAGGGGCCGTGTGCGGGTCGTGCGAGGCGGACGCATGTTCGTGCTGTTGCCGGTGTTGGGCGTCGCTGAAGAGCGTGACGTCGTTTGGGAGAATGGCATCGCCCGGCGGAAAATCCGTAAACCGCCGCGTTACTCTGATCTCGTCGCCTTGAAAAATCCCGGAATAACGCTCGATCGCCTCCATCAGCGCGCTGGCTTCGCCCTGCTCGGCGGTGCTGCCCTTGCCGAAGCTGCCGCCGCCCAGTCCCGCCCTCAGCTCGTTGGCCGTCTTGGCCGGCGCCGAAAAACTGTGGGTGGCAAAATAGTTGGTGTTCAGAGGCAGGTCGGCGTCGATTCGTTCGAGACGCGAGACCACGCCCGTGAGAGGGCTCACGTGCTTGCGATAACGTGCAACGGTTGCGCGCGACGAAACAGTCCGGTAGCCCCCGCTGGTCATCACCAGCTTGCCGCCGGCGCCGAGCTCGAGCGGCGCGGGCGCGCGGCGGGGATCGCGCAACTTCTTGCGGCCGCATACCGGACATTGCGGTCGGGTGGCTACGTAATGCTTGACGACGGTCGATCCCGACAGGTCAAGGCTGATAATGTGATCCCTCAATTCGGTGCGAAATTCGGTGGCGATCGCCTTCGCGATTTCGACCGCGGCAAGTTCAATGCCGGTCTTTCCGAGCGGGTGGCGGACCAGCGGCGAAACAGCGACGCAGCGTGCCCGTTCGCGGTCGAGCAGCGCCTTGACCTCTCGATTGCGTTTCATACGATCGGCCAGACAAGCCCAACACGCGCTCGTGCCCGGCCGGAAGAGCGGCCCCACCAAGGGAAAAATGCCGGAGGGTTGAGCGAGCAGCCAGGGCGTCCGGTCCGACAAATGCTGCCGGTTCAATTCGTCGAGGCGTCGATCGAGATAATCGCTGACCAGCGTGACTGTCAGATCGGGGGACCGCGTTACGACGCGAACGCCCAGTTCCTTGAGGGCTGAGTCAAGTTCCCTCGCTCCCTGCACATTGAGCGATTGGATGCGCACGCGGCATTTCTGCAGATTTGCCTCAGCGGCCTGCGGCGACAGACCGATGCTCGCCCAATAGGCCGCCGTTGCGCCTGCGGAAGTGGGCGATCCCGTGACGATATGGCGCCGTTCGAGCAGGCGTTGGAGGGCTTCTTGAATCTTGTCGGACGGAAAATCACGCTCAAGCCCGGAAACGAGTTCCCGAAAGGTCCTTCCTCCTTTCGCGATCGCGGAGGCAAGCGCGCAGTAGAGCTCACCGTGAAGGAAGAATTTCCGATCCTCAGAATAGAGGCATACAACATTGGGTGGCAGCACATAGACGGAGAAATTCGCGGCGAACTGTGGAATGTCTTTGCTGTCAGGCAGCGCCAAGCTGCGCCCATCGCGGCGTGTCATGAGATTAATACGGGCATCTTCGCCACAACTCCAGGTGCCCCGCCCTCTTCCGCTTCCTCCCCGAAAGCCGGCGAGGGATAGGGACGAGAAGCGGGGCGGGGCGAGGAGGGGACATTATTCTCGATTGCCGGAACTCCGGCCTCTAGCATTCACGCTAGTGTGTCACCTTGCCATCGTCTTACGCAAGGCTGCCCATCTGGCCAAATGGGCAGCGTTGCAAACAGGACACAGCATGATCAAGTCACCGAGACGAGGAACTCCCTTCGTCACCGTGATCCCGAAGTGCTGAGTTAGCAGAACCGGCAGGCTCCCCATGACAGGCAGCAGCCGCAGCCACAGCCTCCACAGCCAAAGCCGCAGCCAAAGCCGCAGCCTCTGCCGCAACCGCAGCCTCTGCCGCAACCTCTGCCGCCGCAACCCCTGCAGCCGCCGCAGCCCCCTCGGGCAAGCTGTATGCCGGGCTCGCGGGCCGCGGTATTTTCCTTGTCAAAAATGTAGAACGTTGCCAGGCTGACGTCGGAGACTTCCTCTTCTCCGAGCGTAATTTGGTGCCCCTGCGTAATATTATCCATCATCGGCGTATCCGCGACCGGCACACCGGTCGCTGCGGATGCGCCCCCCGCTAGTGATAGAGACAGGCCGGCGGCACCCAAGACCGGCACGGCCTTCGTCCCCGCTTTTCGCTTCGAAGCTTGCTTCGCACGTGGCATAATCGAGTTCCTCCATGCCTTGTAGCCACTGTTCAGCATCCACCGCGATTTTCGTACGCTCAGCAAAGGTACTTTTCAAGGCCGATGGCGTGCGTGCTCACGACTCTGTCAAAGAATTAATAAACCGCCGTCCGCTGAACGGCTTGCGGCCTTATGGTGGTGCAAAGCAGGATCTGCCCATTCTATCGCGGGCTCCGGCTCGCCATTATCCGGCCCAAAAAGGGAACTCGGTCACGCACCACGTAGGAGGGTTGAACCAACGGTTCCGGCCCGATGACCTCAGAAACGGCCGTCGGAGGTGCCGGTCGTTTCGCTATCGCCGACCCATCCCTGCGCCCGGCAAATCGCGCCTCGCGAAAGGGTCACAACCTCCATAACAGACGTCAGATCAGCCTCAACACGGCGCCCGGGCTTTGCGGCAGAGATGGAGACGAGAGACGTGATCGATTATTATGGCCGTTTCGTCTGGTACGAGTTGATGACGACAGATATGGCGGCCGCCAAGGTGTTTTACGCCAGCGTCGTCGGATGGGGGACGCGGGACGCCTCGACACCCAGGATGGCTTACGCCCTGTTCACCGTAGGCAAGTCGTTTGTGAGCGGGCTCGTTGGGCTGTCGGAGGATGCGAGAAAAATGGGCGCGACGCCGAGGTGGATCGGCTATGTCGGCGTCGATGACGTGGATGCTGCGGTCGACCGGGTCAAACGGAGCGGCGGCGCCGTGCACGTCCCGCCGACGGATGTCTCTGACCTCAGCCGCTTTTCGATCGTTGCCGACCCCCAAATGGCGTCGCTTGCATTGATCAAGTGGCTAAGGCCGAACCAGCAGCAGACTGCCGACCTGGGCAAGCCGGGGCGCGTGGGCTGGCATGAGCTGCTTTCCACCGATTTGGACCAGGCGTTTGCTTTCTACGGCGAGCTTTTTGACTGGCAGAAAGCGGACGCCGACGCCGGCCCGCTGGGTACCTATCAGCTGTTCTCGGTCGGAGGGCAAACAATCGGCGGCATGTTCACCAAGCCTCCGACCATGCCGACCCCGTTCTGGCTCTATTACTTCAATGTCGGCGACATCGACGTGGCGGCGGAGCGTGTGAGGGCTAGTGGCGGCCATGTCATCGAGGGCCCGCTTGAATTGCCAGGCGGCAGCTGGATCGCCCGGTGCATTGACCCTCAGGGCGCCATGTTCGCGCTGGAGGGCAAGCGCAATCCCAATGCCGTTGGATATTTCGCACGCGTCGCATCGCGCGGTCGCTCCGCCGCGTAGGTCGCTGATTTCGTAGGAGCGGATTCCGATCAGGCCGAAGCAGAAGGACACGCTGACCTGGGATTCTGCCTGCTTGCCGGTCGCCTATCCAATTGGCCCGGTGCGCCACCTGGGGCCAAATGCCTCACGGCGCATTAGGCGCGAAAAATAGAGCCCGCGCGTAGCGCAGAAAAACCCGTCCATGGCGCAGTCTGTCCGCATAGCGACTCATAGCCATGGAGGTGCCCGCAAGCCAGCGTCATCCCATCTTCCGGCCGCCGGGGTGGCTCGGGGCGACCTTGGTCGCCCGTTCGCGGCGCTTCCGCCAGACCCCAAGCCCTGCATTCCTAAGGAAGCCCTGCGTTCCTAAGGCGCTTCGCCACCGAATAGTTGTCGATCGGCGGTAAAAACCCCCGGCTCTGCTGCCAGGTTTTTACTGGAACTCTCAGCCGCTGCTCGCGTTATGTCGCTGTGCCGCCTCAGGACCGCCGTTTTTGGCGGGGCTTGGCACCGGAGAAAGTCCAATGGCTTACGACAAAATTGCGTCATTGACCGTGGAGGAAATGAGTGCGCTTGCAAATAGATTCGAGGCGAGAGCCGAGAGCGTTCTTCTGCGGGATCAACCGCAGATGCAGTCCGACATGCGTTTGGCCGCGAAGTTGATCTACCAGTTGGCGGCGGGTGCGCCGACCACTGAAGATCAGCTCCGTTTACGCATCGGACAGGCCATGAGTAAGTAGCCGTCAGATCAACTGCGGTCGACGAGGATGACCGCCAGGGCGTACGTCCGCCCGGTGATCGCGTGTAAGCCGTAAATAATTCGAACAAACATTTTCATTGCAATCACTCGTCGGTTTGAACGTCGGCAGAGAACGTCCGCAGAGATGCAGAGACAAGTCGGCAGAGACAACGTCGACAGAGACATGGATTGCCCGTTCCGCCGGGACGACGCGATCGTTTCCCGCGATGACGTGTCGTTTGATGGGACAGCATGAGGACGATTGTCGCGAGGCGATTTCAGCCTCTTCTGAGCAGGCAGTCCCCGTCCGGTCAGGTATTTTCCGGAACTGAATTCCAAGCGCTGAGTTAGGTCTTTGACGGGCAATATGATTGCAGCGGGTTTAAACATACGGTTCTTCGGCGAATATGTCTGGCAATGGGGATGATGTTCCCGCCTAACGCTTGTCGAGCCGTAATTTCGCACTTCAAAAATCTGATGAAAGCAAACATCTGATGAACGAACAAAGTCGAGGCACCATGGAGTTCCAGGAAGAGAATGTGGGAAACGTAGCCGCGCGCGAATCAGGCGCGTCAGACAAAATACCAGAGGATATCACGGCGCTCGGCGAGAAGGCGAAATCGAACATCGCTGACGCGGCAGAAACCGCGAAAGCTCACGCGCGCCGGATTGCCCACCAGCAGAAGGACGCGAGTGCCGACAAGCTGGGCGAAGTCGCCGGAGCCGTCCATGGGGCGGCGCGCACGCTCGAAGCCGGGATGCCCCAAGTCGCGAACTACGTGCACGAAGCAGCTACGCAGCTCGAGGGCGTCGCAAAGACGCTGCGGGGTCGGAGCGTTGACGATCTGATTGAAGAGATCGGCACCTTTGCGCGCGCCCAACCGGCAGTATTCTTCGGAGGCGCGATGCTCGCTGGTTTTGCGCTGACCCGATTTCTGAAGAGCTCCGGCCACAGGGGCCAGGGGTGGCAAGATGATGCAAGGGGGCAGTGATGACGCTCGCGACAAATAGGCAAACCGTTCCGGAACTGCTTACGTCACTCCTGACGCAGCTGGCGGAGCTGATGCGTACAGAGGGACAGCTCGCCCGCGCCGAGATTTCGGAAAAGATGACGCTGGCGACAACCGGGTTGGGGTTAATCGTCGGCGGCGCGATCCTGCTGATGCCTGCGCTCGTCGTCCTGCTGGAGGCAGCCGTGGCGGCGCTGGTGGAGAACGGGTTAGCTCCCTACTGGTCAGCCCTCGCCATTGGCGGAGGTTGCTTCATCATCGGCCTTATTCTCCTGCTGATCGGAGTGCGGTGGCTCAGGGCCGGCAAGTTCATTCCCGACAAAACCATCAATCAGCTACAACGCGACGCCGCGACGGCGCGGAGTCAGGTGAGAATCGACGATGTTGAAAAGCGAGCTGCTTGAGCGCGACGCCGAAGCAAGGCGCCTCCAACTGGCAGAGACGTTCGATGAACTTCGAGCGCGTGCGACGCCGGGCCATGTTTTGGACCGGCTGGTCGATTACGCGACAGATTCGGGAGGCGTTGACTTCTTCCGCAACCTGCGAGATCAAACGGTCGCCAACCCCCTCGCGTTGGGAATGGTTGGAGCCGGGTTGGCCTGGCTCATGCTTTCACGAGGGAATGAAGGGCGCCGCTTGCCAGGGGTGCCCTACCGGCGACGGGGGCGCATACGCAGCTACTTTTCCGATGCGCGCGACCGGTTCGCAGATGCACGTGACCGCGCCGGAAACGTGATTGGCGAAACAGCGGCGGGGGTTCGCGACAGGGCCTCCGAAACGGCCGGTTCCATCGGAGCGACGGTCAGAACCGCAAGGGACTCGACGGTCGAAGCAGCCGGTTCGGCGGCTTCCTTCGTCCGCGACACCACTTCGTCAGCGTATGAACAAGCCAGATCCCGCGTGAGCGATAGCAGGAGCGCCGTTGGTGGTTCTGCCTCCATGCTCTATGGGGGCGTGGCGCAATCTGCCGGCCGGACGGCCGAGGGAGTGAAGGCTTTCGCGAGTGGCGCCGCTACATCGAGCCGGGACCTGCTCGATCTCTGTCGCGAGCAGCCGCTCGTTATGGCGGGACTGGGCATTGCGCTCGGGGCGGCGGTCGGGGCCGCGTTGCGGTCGACACAAACGGAACATCAGCTGATGGGCGAAGCCAGCGACGAAATCAAGGAACGTACGCGGTCGTTCGCGCAAGAGCAGTATGAAAAATCCAAATCGACGGCTGAAGCTGCTCTGGATAAGGTGCAACATAAGGTCAAGGAAAGCAGCCAGTCTCTAACGGATAATCCAAGCCTCGTTCCATCGGATACGGAAGGGGATATCAAGGAAATGCGGGAACCGATCCGTCCGGAACGCATCGGGCTGCGCGATGAGCGGAGCTGACCTGACACTGCAGTCTCAATCGATGCCGCGCGCTCGGCGGGTTTCGACCAAAGGCAGTTGATCGGGGACTGGCTCAGCAAGCAGGCTGCCCCCATCGGCAATGCCGATTCCCGGGAGGGAGGGTATCGTCCTGTTGGCCAGAACGTCAAAAGACCACATAGTTCGTGGCGTGACTTTTAAATTTGCCGCTGGCGATTTTTCGGGCCATCGGCGCGTCGGTCGGGTCTTTCGCTGACCTGCTTCCTCCCGCGGTGGTGTGTCGTTTGCCGCACCGCCTGTGATCGGCCTTCCAATTCGGCCCCTGGATTTCCGTCATCCTCAGTTTTCGTTGAAGCCGGATCATGCCCAATGGAACCCGACTGGAGCAGCCGCCGTCTGGAGGCTGGTTGCATAGGTTATTTGCTGTTTTTGTGACCTGAATTATCGCGAACGGCACTCGTAAAAACTCCATTTTAATTAATCATTTCATGATCAGAGCTCATCCAAAGATTAAATGTCAGGAGATTAAGCGGCACCTCTGTTTTTGCGCTAACCGATGCGCGAATGCGGAGGACGAAGCTCGCCCACTACTCCCCTGACCCCGACCGCTAGGCGGATGAGCAGAATTTTTGCGGTGGAAACAATGAGCGCCACGTCCAAGGCGAAATCTGAGAGTTTGGTTCAACCAACGCCGACAAGCCGGCGAGTTCCACTTTCCCGTTTCGCAGTAACCATATCGCGAGATAAGGATGAGGTTAACCGATCATGGAGGAGGGGCTGCGTCAATTTTGATCTTCAAAATATGTCAAATTGGCGGTATGTGAGATTAACTAGGTGCGGGCGATGCTTCGGAAAGTCTCAAGACAAGTCGCGGATTGCTTCGAACGCGCGGCGGAGAGCCGGTCGCGAGCGGTTAATGCCGCCAACGAGATCGAAGAAGCAGAATACCTCGCGTTGGAGCGTCGCTGGATGATGCTGGCGAGAAGCCACGAATTGAGCGAGTGCGTTGCGGGTTTGAACGAGGAAACCAAGCAACGGCTTTGCGTTCTGATACCACCCGAGCCACCTCACCCGGCGGTACCCCGCCTGACCTGCGCGGAATGCGGTGGGAGCATGCGGCTCACACAGATTGAGCCTGCGTTGAAAGAAGGACAGCTCGCGAACACATCGACGTTTGCTTGCAAATGCGGCTTTACCTGCCTGCGGGCCGCAGATCGGTGACGCGTAGGTCACCCTAGTCGGGGTATTGCGCCGCGCCTCGATCAGAGCGCCTTCAGGCGCGAGTTCCATTGTTCCAGAAACCGGGGCACATCATCGGTCGGACGAGTGCAACCTGCGGCTCCTTTCTTCGTGCCGGCCTCGCTTGTGGCGTTGGCAGCGAGGGGTGGGCGCCGTGCAAGACCACTTTGCCCAGCCCCACATTGCTCGAGTTCTCACGCGGTCGCCTTGCTGACGACCTGGAGCTTAGTTCCGCGCCCCCAGCTGAAAATCGGGGAGGCCAGGATTGTTCCAATTCCGCGGCGGTGGTGCATCGGGAGCGTACATCGGGGTTTCACGCCAACCAGGAGCGCCTGGCGGAGGCAAGGGGTAGAGGCGTGGCCCGAAATACCTGGACCTGGCTAGGGCGGCCGCTGAAGCGGTGATCGCAAACGTGCCGGCCGCAACGATACTCAAAAAACAGAGCTAAGCTTTTAATCATATCCTGGTCCTCCGGTGCTCCCCGCGCCAGTTAACCTTTGGGGATGAAACAGGTTTTCACGCGCACCGTGACCCTTCAGCCCGCAGCGCGGGCAACCGCATTCCCCGCCGGCCTATCCTGTGCCTCGAATCAATAGAGGTGACGGCAAATACGATTGCGCCCAGCGCGAGCGCCAAGTGGAGAGGTGCGGCGTATTCGGATGGGATCGGAGCCGGGCGCGCGCCAGCAGCGGTGCGGAACGATGTGTGGCAGGTAAGGTTATCCCCACGCAGCTGACAGCACAAAGAGCGTCCCCATGCAGGAAATAGCCGTCGAAGGCGGACCGGTGCACGCCCTCGATGCGGAAGAGATCCATCGCCTTGATGCTTACTGGCGGGCGGCAAACTACCTTTCGGTCGGCCAAATTTATCTGATGGACAACCCTTTGCTGCGGGAGCCGCTGAGAGCCGAGCACATCAAGCCGCGCCTGTTGGGACATTGGGGCACAACACCCGGCCTCAACTTTGCATACGCGCATCTCAACCGCGTGATCAAGGCGCGCGACCTCAACGTCATCTTTATCTGCGGCCCCGGCCACGGCGGCCCTGCAGTGGTGGCCAATACCTACCTCGAAGGAACCTACAGCGAGATCTATCCCAAAATCAGCCAGGATGCCCGCGGCCTGCGCCAGCTGTTCCGCCAATTCTCATTTCCCGGCGGAATACCGAGCCATGCGGCGCCCGAGACTCCAGGCTCGATCCATGAAGGCGGCGAACTCGGCTATTGCCTCGCGCATGCTTTTGGAGCTGCGTGCGACAACCCGGATCTGATCGTCGCCTGTGTGATCGGCGACGGCGAAGCCGAAACGGGACCGCTCGCGGCCTCCTGGCACTGCAATGCTTTTCTTAATCCAGCTTCGGATGGGGCCGTACTGCCTATTCTTCATCTCAATGGTTACAAGATCGCCAATCCGACGATTCTGGGCAGGTTGCCGGACAGTGACGTCATCGATTTCTTTCGCGCCTTGGGTTACGAGCCGTTGGTGGTGGCAGGTTCGGAGCCCGAACTGATGCACCGATCCATGGCTAAAGCCATGGACGTGGCGATTGATCACCTCTGGGCCATTCAACAGCACGCGCGTGACAATGGCGGTAACGGCACTGAGGCCCAATTGCCGTCTCAAGTGCCCCGATGGCCCTTGATCGTTCTTCGCACCCCCAAAGGATGGACCGGTCCGAAACAGGTCGACGGCAAGATGATCGAAGGGTTTTGGCGCGCGCATCAGGTTCCGCTTGACGCGGTGCGCCAGAATCCCGAACACCTGCGCCTGCTTGAGGATTGGATACGCAGCTACCGTCCGCACGAGCTGTTTGACGAAGCCGGACGCCCGGCAATCGAGATTACCGAAACGACGCCGAGCGGGAGCCGTCGCATGGGCGCTAATCCGCACGCGAACGGCGGCCTCATCAGACGGGAGCTTCGGCTCCCGGATTTCCGATGCTACGCAGTCAAGGTCGCAAACCCGGGGGCGTCGCAGGCGGAGCCGACGCGCATTGCCGGCAGGCTGCTGCGCGACGTCGCGCGGCTCAACGCCAACAGTCGCAACTTTCGTCTGCTAGGCCCCGACGAGACATCGTCCAATCGCCTGGATGCAATATTCGAGGCCACCGATCGCGTCTGGATGGAGCGGCGCGAGCCGTATGACGTTCATCTCTCCCGCCACGGCCGGGTCATCGAGGTGCTGAGCGAACATATTTGTCAAGGCTGGCTTGAAGGATATCTTCTGACCGGAAGGCACGGCCTGTTCTCATGCTATGAAGCCTTCATTCACATCGTCGATTCGATGTTCAATCAACACGCCAAGTGGCTGAAGGTAGCCCGCACCCTGGCGTGGCGGCGGCCGATTTCGTCGCTGAACTATCTTCTCACGTCGCACGTCTGGCGTCAGGACCATAACGGTTTCAGTCACCAGGATCCGGGATTCATTGATCTCGTGGTCAATAAGAAGGCGGATATCGTGCGCGTGTATTTCCCCCCCGATGCGAATTGCCTTCTATGGGTGTTGGACCATTGTTTGCGTACCTATGACCGCATCAACGTGATCGTTGCCGGCAAGCATGCCGAGCCGCAGTGGCTGGCCATCGACGATGCCGCCAAGCATTGCGAGGCGGGGATCGGAATTTGGGATTGGGCCTCAAACGACAGCTACGGCAAAGAGCCGGATGTCGTCATGGCCTGTGCTGGCGACGTCCCCACGCTGGAAACGATTGCCGCGGTCGCGCTGTTGCGCGAGGCGCTGCCAGACCTGACAATCCGATTGGTCAATATCGTCGACCTTATGACCTTGCAGTCGAAGGATGCCCATCCCCACGGCATCAGCGATGCGGATTTCGATAGCCTTTTCACGCCGGATCGGCCGGTAATCTTCGCCTATCACGGCTATCCGTATCTGATCCACCGGCTGACCTACAATCGCAGGAACCATGACAACATCCATGTCCGCGGGTTCATTGAGGAAGGCACCACGACCACGCCGTTCGACATGGCGGTGCTCAACAGGCTCGATCGCTTTCATTTGGCGATGGATGTCATCGAACGCGTGCCTAACCTTGCGGCACGGGCTGCGCACACGAAGCAGCGCTTTCGCAATAAGCTGATCGAGCACAGACAATATGTCGATCGATACGGTGAGGATATGCCGGAAATCCGGAACTGGAGTTGGCCATTGTAGGATGCGACGGTCGGGCCGGCCGCAGGCCGGACCGGTGGGGGCCCCGACGATAAACCCGCAAAAGCACCGCCGCTCGTGCCAGCGCTCAGCCCGTCCTGCAGCCCGTGTTTCACAGGGCGCCCTCAATCACATATTGCTCGATCGCCCTGGCGAAGCCGTCTTCGGTATTCGCCGCGGCGGTATGGGTCGCACAGGCTTTCACCTCGTCGGTGGCGTTTCCCATCGCGATCGACAGGCCGGCTTTGCGGAACATCGCCAGATCATTCTCCCCATCGCCGAGAACCGCGATGGCGTGCGGGGGAACAGCCAGTCGCCTCGAGAGCGATTCCAGGAAGGTTCCCTTATCGCGTCCGGGCGGCGTGATGTCGAGGTAGTAAGGTTGAGAACGGGCAACGAAAGCTTGGTCACCCAGCGATTTGCGCACCGCCGCTTCGCATTCTGCCAACCTTGCGAAATCCTGGCTCGACCCCACGATCTTGAAAGCATAGGCGAAATGAGCGCTGAAATCCGGCACGAGGACGGGTTCTGCCCGGATTGTCCGTCTCTCGTTCGCAATGTAGTGGCCGGCCGGGTCACGGATCAGCCAGCCGCTGGCGGTGAAAAGCCAGATGTCAGCTCCGAACGCCGCTAGCACCTCGGCACTTTGCCGCGCGGCCGGTGCCGGCACGAAATGCTGTTCAATGACGGCAAGGTCCGGGTTGACGACGGTGCTGCCGCTGAAGGCGCCCATCGGCAGCTGAAGGGACAACGGCTCTACCAGCATCCGCAGTCCGATGGGCGGCCGACTGCTGACGACCGTCAGGCCGATTCCGTTATCGGAAAGCAGCTGCGCAGCGCGTGCGCTCGCCTTAGTGATTTGCTTGTCCGGCGTAACCAGCGTGCCGTCGACATCGGAGATGACAAGCGAAATCGCAGTCACGGCTCAACCCTGTGCTGAGAGCGCATCGCCCTCCCACCCGATAGTAGCCTGGATCGAGCGAAGCCGAAATGAGGGATCGCCTCGCCATCGAGCCGCCCCGTTCCCGGGTTTTGCCGACGGTAAGGGCTACCACAGTGGCTCTCTCCGTACGGATCGCGGCATCGCAGGCGGAGTGAGCTCAAATCCCGGCGCCGAGCGGACCTGCTGGTGCGGCGCAAACGTCAACGAGTGCCGACAACTCTTGTTCCGGCAGTCTCTTCGACCAACCGGCGCGTGTGACGCGCGACCATCAGGTTCTCGTTGGTCGGCACCACCCATGCCGATACGGTTGAGTCTCGCCGCGATATGAGCGGACCGCCTCGCGCGTTGGCTTCATCGTCCAGCGCCAATCCGATCCAACCAGCGTGGCGGCAGACCTGGGCGCGGACCTCCGCCGCATTCTCGCCGATGCCTCCGGTAAACACGACGGCGTCAAGGCCGCCGAGCGCTGCCACGAGCGAACCCAACTCGCGGCCGATCCGATAGACGAACAACGCGACCGCTTCGCGCGCGGCGGGCATGTTGCTCGCCAACAGCGTGCGCATGTCGCTCGAAAGGCCCGAAACCCCCAGCAAGCCGGAACGCTCGTAGATGAGATGCTCGACGGCATTCGCATCCATCCGCTCATGCGCAAGCAGATACAGGATCACGCCAGGGTCGAGAGCGCCCGTTCGCGTGCCCATTGGCAGACCGTCGACCGGGGTGAATCCCATGGTGGTGGCGACGCTGCGGCCGTTTTCGATGGCACACATGCTGGCGCCGTTGCCGAGATGGGCAACCACGATTTTTCCGCTGGCGCATTGCGGCGCCACCTCGGGAAGCCTTGAGACGATGTATTCATACGACAATCCGTGAAAACCATAGCGGCGGATGCCCTTGTCGGTGAGTTCGCGTGGCAGCGCGAATTCCCGCGCCAGCGGCGCTTGGCTCCGATGGAAAGCCGTATCGAAGCAGGCGACCTGCGGCACCTGGGGAGCCACGGCCGCGACCGCACGGATCGCAGCGATGTGATGCGGCTGGTGCAGCGGGGCAAGCGGGATCAGCTCCTCAAGCTGGGTGATGACCTGGGCATCGATCACCACCGGGTCGGAATAGACCATTCCGCCATGCACGACGCGGTGGCCGATGCCGTCAACTCTCGCCTCGCTACCGACGTGTTTGGTGAACCAGTCGTGAACGGCCGCGAAGGCGGCGCGGTGGTCTTTGCCGGCGACGGTCGCGTCCGCCACACCGCGGCCTTGCGCATCGGCAATCTCCAGCCGGGGAGATATCCCGATGCCCTCGACCTGCCCGTGCAGCCCGGCCGTGAGAGACCGGTCGGCAGCAGTTTCAAACACCGAAAACTTGAGGCTGGACGACCCGGCGTTGATGACGAGGATCGGCTCGCGCATCGGATTGGATCAACTCCCATGAGCGTAGGGTGGACAAAACCGCCACCTGCGGCGGCCAGACTCGTGGCGTGGCGGTCCGATAAGGTTCTTCGAGGGACGAAGGACAGCCAGGACGCGCGATCTTGGCTGCGGCCGTCCTTCGCGACGCCGGCTTCGCGGGCTCGCCAGGACGAGACTTTGGGTGGGATGGGCTCACGCAGGAGCCTGCGCAAGCGGCGGCGGAGCGCTCTCGGGGCGCTCGGCGCTCTGCGGAACAGCGGGATCAAGCGCGGCCGCAACGGCTTGTTCGACGTGCTCCAACCAGATGAATTCGATCTGTTTGCGGACTTCTTCCGGAATATCGTCGAAATCCTTGCGGTTGCGCGCCGGCAGCATGACCCGCTGAATGCCGGCGCTATGCGCCGCCACCACCTTCTCCTTGACGCCGCCGATCGGGAGCACCAGCCCGCGCAGGCTGATCTCGCCCGTCATGGCGGTATCGCTGCGCACCGTCCGATCGGTCATCAGCGACACCAGGGCCATGAAGATGGCGACGCCGGCGCTCGGACCGTCCTTTGGCGTCGCTCCGGCCGGGACATGGATGTGGATGTCGGTTCGCTCGAAGCGCGCGCCGTCGATGCCGAATGTTGCGGCGCCGTTCTTGACGATGCTCAGCGCGGCCTGCGCGCTTTCCTTCATTATGTCGCCGAGTTGGCCGGTCAGGATGAGTCTGCCGCTGCCCGGAACGCGGGTGGCCTCGATGAAGAGAATATCGCCGCCGACCGGCGTCCAAGCGAGCCCGGTGGCAACGCCCGGCACGCTGGTGCGCATCGCCAGCTCGCTCTCGAACGGCGGCGCCCCCAGGACGGCGACGAGATCGTCGCGATCGATACGGATCGGGCCGCGCTCGCCCTCGGCGACCCGCACTGCAGCGTGACGCAGCGCCTTTCCGATCTCCCGCTCGAGGTTGCGTACACCGGCTTCCCGCGTGTAGTGCACAATGATCTCGCCGATGGCGGCGTCGGTGATATCGACTTCACCCGCCTTCAATCCGTTGGCCTCCATCTGCCGGCGCACCAGGTAGCGCCGAGCGATCTCGCGCTTTTCCGTCACCGTGTAGCCGGCGAGACCGATGATCTCCATGCGGTCGCGCAGCGGCCCCGGTATGGTGTCGAGCAGGTTGGCGGTGGTGATGAACACCACACGGCTGAGATCAAACGGAACGCCGAGGTAATTGTCACGGAAGCTGTTGTTCTGCTCGGGGTCGAGCACCTCGAGGAGCGCTGCGGAGGGATCGCCTTGGATGCCGCTGCCGAGCTTGTCGATCTCGTCAAGCATCATCACGCAGTTGCGGGCGCCGGCCTTCCGGATCGCTTGTATGATGTTGCCCGGCAGCGCCCCGATATACGTTCGCCGGTGGCCGCGGATCTCCGCCTCGTCGTGCACGCCGCCGAGGCTGACGCGCACGAACTTGCGGTTCATCGCCCGCGCGATCGATTGACCAAGGGACGTCTTGCCCACACCGGGCGGGCCGACGAAGCACAGGATCGGCGCCTTCCCCTGCGGTGCGAGCTTGCGCACCGCGAGGAACTCGATGATCCGCCGCTTGATCTTGTCGAGGCCGAAATGGTCCTCGTCGAGAATGCGCTGCGCCTCGGCTATGTCGATTGGTGTCTCTTGCGGCAAGCTCCACGGCAACTCGATCAGCCAGTCGAGATAGGTCCGCACCATGCCGGCCTCTGCGGCCGCATCGGGCATGCGCTGGAAGCGCCGCAGCTCCTTGCGGGCCTGGTCTTCGACCTCTTTCGGCATGCCGGCCTTAGCGATAGCCTCCGATAGCTCCTTGACTTCCGCAGCGCGGCCTTCCTCGCCCTCGCCGAGCTGGCGCTGAATCGCCGCCATCTGCTCTCGCAGCAGCACCTCGCGCTGGCGCTCGTCGAGCGCCGCCTTGGTTTGCTTGCCGATCTCGGCCGAAAGCCGCAGCACTTCGATGCGCTGTGCAAGGAAGCGCGAGACCTTTTCCATCCGGGCGAGAACGTCGACGGTCTCGAGGATCTCCTGCTTTTCTTCCGCCTTCATGTCCATGTAGCCGGCGGCAAGATCAGCGAGTGCCGCCGGCGACGTCACCGAGCGGATTGCCGCCAGCAGCTCCGGTGGAGCCTGCGGCAGGAGTTCAATGGCCTCCACCGCCTGGCTTTGCAGATGCAGGAAACGCGCTTCGATTTCGGGGCCTGACGGATTGGGCTCCGGGATGCGCAGGACGCGCGCCACCAGGAACGGCCAGCCGTCGAGGAATTCGATCACCTGAAAGCGCTGGTCGCCTTGACAGATGAGATGGTGTCCGCCGTCCGGCGCCGTGATGTAACGCGCGACATTGGCAACCGTGCCCATGCGGTGCATATCGATTGGGCCGGGGTCCTCTGTGGCAGGGTTACGCTGCATCAGGAGCCCGATCGGCCGCTGCTCGCGCATCGCCTGCTGCGCGGCCGCAATCGAACGGGCGCGGCCGATCGATACCGGCATGACAATACCGGGAAACAATACGAAACTTCGCACCGGAAGGATGACGAGCCCGTCCGGCGGCAGCGGCAACATACCGGTTGCCTTGTCGGAATTGGCGGAGCTTTGAGAAGGCGCGCTCTGATGAGGGCGCGATTCGAACGATTGGGTCATGGGTCATTCAACCGCGGAACATCCCGGCTTTTTGCAGGGTAATGAGCACACAGCCGTTGACTACGGCGCGGCGGACCGCGTCGTAGCGCCCGGCCGGCAGCTCTATGCGACGCTCGAAACGGCCTTGCGGCAGCTCGAGGCGGTGGATCACGGCGGTCGCCAATTCGGCGGGTAATACGCGCTGTCCGGTCACCACCAAGTGGGCGCCTTCGATCACGGTTTCGACCTGATCGGGCTCAACGCCCGGCAGCGCGACCAGCACCAGGACCTCGCCCTCGGTTTCCAACACGTCGACCGGGGGCTCCCAGGTCGGTACACGCCTGCCGAGCGCCGGCCGGAACAGCTGCCGATGCAGCCGCTCGGCCCGCGCCAGCATGTCAATCGCTTCAGACCACATCCAGCTGCTGGGGAATTCAGACATCGATCACCCGATTTGCCCATTATTTGTGAAACCGAGGGGCGTCGTTCAATGCTTGGCCCGCCCCTGTGCTTGCGGCTGTCCCTCGCTACCCCCGGGCGGCTCCCCGGACAACCGATCCGGTGCGAGCGCACCGCCGCCCGCCGCGTGCGGTAAAAAGATCGGGCCGGCAAGCGTGGGTCGGGCGGGGCAACCTCCCTTGGAACCCGTTATACGGCGTCACGTTGGATCAGCAACAGGCATGAGGCGCGCCATGGAAGCCGCTGTCCGGAATTTCACCCTCAACTTCGGGCCCCAGCACCCGTCAGCTCATGGGGTGCTTCGACTTGTGCTTGAGCTCGACGGCGAGATTGTCGAGCGCATCGATCCCCATATCGGTCTGCTGCACCGCGGCACTGAAAAGCTGATCGAGCATAAGACCTATCTGCAGGCGCTGCCCTATTTTGACCGCCTCGACTATGTCGCGCCGATGAACCAGGAACACCCGTTCTGTCTCGCAGCTGAAAGGCTGCTCGGCATCACGGTTCCCAAGCGCGGGCAGCTTATCCGGGTCCTCTATTGCGAGATCGGACGCTTGCTCTCCCATCTCCTCAACGTGACGACCCAAGCGCTCGATGTCGGCGCGCTGACGCCGATACTGTGGGGTTTTGAGGAGCGCGAGAAGCTGATGGCGTTCTATGAGCGCGCATCGGGCGCACGCATGCACGCCAACTATTTCCGGGTCGGCGGCGTCCATCAGGACCTGCCGGCCAAGCTTGTCGACGACATCTGGGCGTTTTGCGACCCGTTCCTGCACGTCTGCGACGATATGGAGGGCCTGCTCACAGAAAATCGCATCTTCAAACAACGTAATGTCGGAATTGCTCCGGTTAAGCTTGCCGACGCATGGGGCTGGGGCTTCTCAGGGGTGATGGTGCGCGCCTCAGGAGCGGCGTGGGATCTGCGCAAAGCCCAGCCGTACGAATGTTATTCGGAGCTCGATTTCGATGTCCCCGTCGGCAACAATGGTGACTGCTACGATCGCTACGTCGTGCGCATGGAGGAGATGCGCCAGTCGGTGCGCATCATGCAGCAGTGCCTGAACAAACTCGACCTGCCCGAAAGCCAGGGGCCGGTTGCGGTGCAAGAGAGCAAGGTCGTTCCACCCCTGCGTGCCGAGATGAAGCGCTCGATGGAAGCAACGATCGAACATTTCAAGCTCTACAGCGAAGGCCATCACGTGCCGGCCGGGGAGGTCTATGCGGCCGTCGAAGCACCCAAAGGCGAATTCGGCGTCTATTTGATCGCCGACGGCACCAACCGGCCATACAAATGCAAAATCCGGGCGCCTTCATTCGCTCACCTGCAGGCGATGGACTTCCTTTCTCGCGGCCACATGTTGGCAGATGTCGCCGCCATCATCGGATCCCTCGATATCGTGTTCGGCGAGATCGATCGATGAATCAGGCGCGGAGATGCTGTAGGGGGGCGCGCCACGGCGCCGCCCGTTGCCGGCGGGTGCGGTACCCGAACCGAGCGAGCATGGGTCGGGCGCGCCCCACGGCTCGCCCCTACAGCTCTCCAATATTGGAGAGCGGAACAATTCGGGAGCAACTGCCGTTTCCGCGAGGAGCTGCCCAGCATCGGCGAGGCGAAATTTGGACGAGCGAGCTTTTCCATTCATCCGGCTCAATCAACGCGCAACCAAGCCGCGGCACAGTGGGCTGACGGAAATCCGCGGCCCTTACTATGCGGTCATGGGAACACGCTATCTCTCCGACATTCTGGAAACGGTGGGCGAGTATGTCGACGGCGTTAAATTTGCAGGCGGCTCTTTCGCACTGATGCCGCGCACGCGCGTCAGGGAGATCAACGACCTGGTACACCGGCATAATGCCTACGTCTCCACCGGCGGCTTCATCGAACATGTCCTCGCGCGCGAAGGGGCGGGGGCGGTCAAGAGATACCTCGGCGAGTGCCAGGAACTCGGCTTTGACGTGGTCGAGCTTTCGACCGGTTTCATCACCTTGCCGCCGGACGATCTCGTGGCCTTGATCAAGGCGGTGGCGGGCGCCGGATTGAAGCCAAAGCCCGAACTGGGCATCCAGTTTGGCGCCGGCGGCGCCACCGAAGCCGCCGAGCTTGCGGCCGAAGGCACCCGCGACGTGCGCTGGCTTATTGGCCTGGCGTTCCGCTGCATCGAGGCTGGCGCCGAGCGGATCATGATCGAGTCCGAGGGCATCACTGAAAGCGTTACGAGGTGGCGAACCGATGCGGTTGCCGCGATCATCGACGGCCTCGGGCTTAATCCGGTGATGTTCGAGGCCGCCGACCCGAAGGTGTTCGAGTGGTACATCAAGAACTACGGCGCCGAAGTAAACCTGTTCGTCGATCACAGCCAGATTGTTCAGCTCGAATGCCTGCGCTCCGGACTGTGGGGAACCAAGAGCAGCTGGGGACGCATTACCACATACAAGCCATGAGAGCTGACGGCACGTTACAACCAAAAGTCGCGCCGCAAGGGCTTACACCACGCGATGCTGGAGGGCACCAGCGGCGAGACATGCGGTCAATTCCGAAACCGACCGCTCGTCGAGGCTTGCAATAACCTCCGCGATCCGGTCTGCCGCCTCTGTGGTGAGGAATGCACGGGTGACGCGGTCGAATTTTTGCCGCGCCGTTTTCCAGTCAAACGGATCGGTGTGGAAGCCGTGATAGTCGTTTCGCGCCGCCCGCAACACGCGCCCGTCATTAAGCTCGACCTCGAGCACTGCTGGCATCTCCTGCGGAAATCGCGCCGACAAGGCTCGATCGGGCGTAATGGTGACACGCCGCAGCAAGTCCTGGACATCGCGGGCTGCAATCCGCCCCGCGGCGTACTGCTCGGGCTGCACTTCTCCATCGAGAAGCGCGACCGCCAGCATGTAGGGCAGGCTGTGATCGGCCTCTTCCTTGCTGCGCACCGTGCGCTTGTCGCCCTCCTCGCCGCCGCCGATAATCTGATAGGCGACGCGGAAGGTCCGCAGCCGCACGTCCCGTACCTTGTCGACTGCGAAGTTCGGCTGCGAACGAATATCGAGAGCGGCGTCCAGGGCCGCTTGGGCATGAATCTCCGCATTGTGCTTCTTGAGGATCGTCAGCCGCACGCGCTCCAGATCCTCCGCAAGCCAATCGATCTCAAACGGCCCCGAAATCGTCTCCTTGAAGCCCTTGTTGCCTTCGAAGACTTGTTGCGGGCCGGTGATCCCGTGGGCGGCAAGCAGCACCGCATGGGTTGCTGCCATCGCGGTGTTCGGATAGGCAAGCCCTTTCCAGTGAGACAGCGCGCCGGTCCGGGTGACCCGTAACGCAACATTGGCGGTGCCGCTGATGGCGATGGCATTGGCGATCTGATCGGGTGGCAGACGAAGCGCCTTGGCGACTCCCGCCGCCGCTGCGTAGGCGCCCTGGGTGGTGTGATCGAAGCCCTTGTCGCGCACCGGCGCCACGTCGCTCAGGCGCGTATGCACCTGATAGGCGATAGCGAGGGCGGTGAGGAAATCGGCGCCGTTCGCCCGCCGCATCTCCGCCGCGGCCAGCACAGCGCCCATATTGTCCGACGGGTGACTGGTCTCGTGCGGCGCCAGGTAACTGTCCATGAAATCGAGGTAGCGGCTGAGCGCCCCGTTGAAGAACGCCGCGCGGTCTGGCGCGGTCTTGCCGCCCCCGATCAGCGTCGACAGCGGCTTTCCCCCAAGCTCGTTGATCAGGCGGCGGACGGCCAGGATCGGTGGCGCATCAAGGGCGCCGATCGCAACACCGACCGTATCGAGCACGCGGATTTTGAGCTGCTGGCGCGCTTGTGGGCTGATATCGGCAAACTGCCTGTGGTCGACGAACCGGGCGAGCCGCTCGACCTCCGTCATTTCAATGCTCCTAGCCGCTGTTGCGGAGGCCGGCCGCAATTCCGTTGATCGTCAGATGAATGCCCTTGACCACCAGCTCATCGGTTTCTCCCGCCCGATGGCGCTTTAAAAGCTCAATCTGTATGTGGTTGAGCGGATCGAGATACGGGAAACGATATCGGATCGATTGCGCCAACAGTGGGTTGCGTTCGAGTAGCGTGGTCTGCTGCGTGACATTGAGCAGAGCATCCATCGTTCTGCGCCATTCGGCGCGCATGAGCGCAAAAATCGTCTGTCCGAGCTGCGGGTCCTCGACCAGTTCGGCGTAACGCGAAGCCGTGGCGATATCGGCTTTCGCCAGGACCATTTCCATGTTGGACAAGATCATCTGAAAGAAAGGCCACTCCCGGTACATGTCCTGAAGCCGGGCCATCCCGCGGTGCGGACGCGCGGCAAGCCATGCCGCAACCGCAGACCCGAAACCATACCAACCGGGCAGCATCAGGCGACATTGCGACCAGCTGAATACCCACGGAATGGCCCGCAAGTCCTCCAATCGTCGCGAATTTGTACGAGATGCCGGCCGGCTGGCGATGTTGAGATGGGCGATCTCGGCAATAACCGTAGATTCCCGGAAGTAGCGCTCAAAGCCGTCGGTCTCGTAGACAAGGCGCCGATAGGCCTGGTAGGCGTGCGCAGAGAGTTCTTCCATCGCCTCGGCGTATTCGTTTCGGTGCGCGCTTTCGGCCGGCAGCAGCGTGGTTTCCAGCGTGGCTGCCGCAAGCACCTCGAGATTTCGTCGCCCCACATCGGCATGGCCGTACTTGGCGGCGATCACTTCGCCCTGCTCGGTAACCCTGATCGAACCCTGCACGGCGCCGGCCGGCTGCGCCAAGATGGCCTGATAGCTGGGGCCCCCGCCGCGACCGACCGATCCGCCCCGGCCGTGAAAAGTGCAGAGCCGGATCCCGCGGCGGCGACACGCGTCGGTCAGCGCCATCTCGGCCTTGTAAAGCTCCCACGCCGATGTGAGGAAACCGCCATCCTTGTTGCTGTCCGAATAGCCGAGCATCACCTGCTGGTTATCGCCGCGACCGGCGACCAGGCAGCGATATTCAGGAATAGCAAAAAGCCGATCCATGATGGCTCCGCAGGCGCGCAGATCCGCAATGGTCTCAAACAAGGGGACGATGTCGAGGTCGAGTTCGGCCGTGCACGGACGCAGGAGGCCGCTTTCGCGAAGGAGAAGTGCCGCTTCGAGAACGTCGGAGACGCTGTGCGTCATTGACACGACATAGTTGGGTATGCAGCCTTTCCCGTAGCGGCGATGCGCTTCTTGCGCGGCATTGAGCATCGCGATCTCCGACCGTGTCTGCACGGCGTAGTCCACAAAAGGCGACGCTAATGGTCGAGCGGTTCTGAGTTCCTGCAGCAGCAGATTGATCTTCGTCTCCTCGTCGAGAGTGCAGTATTCGATGCCGGCTCCTGCCGCACGGAACAGTTCGGCTATCGTCCTCTCATGGACTTCGGAATTCTGGCGCAAATCGACCCCCGCCAAATGGAATTCGAAGACCGCCGCGGCGCGTCGCAAACTGCGCAGCCGACCGCCGGCGAGAAGCCTCGATCCGTTCTCCACCAAAGATCGATCGATAACATCAAGGTCGGCGCGCAATTCCTCTGCCGCGGCATATAGCGGCGCCTCTCCCACGGCGCGGCGCCCCGGCGTGAATTGATCGAGGGCCTGCGCGGTCGCAACCAGCCGCGCATAAATTCCAGAAATCGCGCGTCGATAAGGCTCGTGCGCTCTTTGGGGCGATTGGTCGGGTGATCGATCGCACAGCGCACGCAAATCGCCCGATACGTTTACGACGTGATCATCGAGAGAAAGCTCGCCGCCGAGCTCGTGCAGCTCGTCCAGATAGAAGCTCAGGGCGCGGCTGCTTTGCATGCGGAGCGTCTGCCGAAGGACATCCGCAGTGACATGTGGATTGCCGTCGCGATCCCCTCCGATCCAGCTGCCAATCCGGAGAAAGGATGCAAGCCGCATCGATCGCCACGAAGGGTCGCCGCACTCCAGCCGATCCTCAAGATCGGCGTAGAGGCGCGGCAGCTCCCGAAGGAAGGTGTAGTCATAGTAGGACAGGCCGTTTGCGACCTCGTCGATAACGGCGAGTCTCATGCGTCGCAGATCGTTGGTTTGCCAGATTGCAAGCACCGCCCGGCGCAGCGCCTCCTCGTTGGCGGCCGCTTCCGCCGGGGTCAGCCGCAGGCGGTCGCGCTCGTCGAGCAGCTTGGCGATCTCGCGCTCGCGGTCGCGTATGCTCTTGCGCTGCACTTCGGTTGGGTGGGCGGTGAGGACCGGGCTGACAAGCGCCGCGTCGAAAAACGCTTTCAGCTGGGGCGATGTTATGCCTGCCTCCCGCGTGCGCCGAAGGGCGTTCGCGATACGACCGCCGCTCTCATCCGGGGCGATTTCGCGCGCGCGGTGATACCAAATTTGATGCTGATCCTCCGCGATGTTGGCGAGGTGGGAGAAATTGCTGAAGGCACGCGCGACCCGAATGACCTCGCGGGAAGATAATCGGCTGAGATCCTTCTCGAGCGTATCCTGTGCCTGACGATCTTCGTGTCGACGGTAGCGGATAGACGTTTGCCGAACACGTTCAACGAGAGCAAAGGTCTCCTCGCCTTCCTGCTCGCTTATCGTGTCGCCGAGAATGCGCCCCAACAGGCGGATGTCGTTGCGAAGCTTTGCATCGCCAACGTGGTCGGCTGGTTGCTGTCGCATGGTTTTCACCGTCTGCGGCCGCAACGCTGACGGGGCCGCAGAAGGGACATGCAAGGTCGCCGGCGTCCCGTTCCCAAGGGTTGAATCACAATTACGTCATCGCCCGCGAAAGCGGGCGATCGAGACCCTAGACCGTCGTGCCTGGGGGCCGGCTCACCTGCGCTGAGGTGGTTGCTTGCTGGTGATCTTCAACTCGTAGCCGTCGAACCGGGGGTTATACGCCAGAAGCGACCACGGTACCGGGTGCTGATCGCTCTCGAACCCGATGCCCTTGCCGGGGCCAAAATTCACCATGGCATAGATAATCTCGCCCGTCGCCTGGTCCGCCATCACGCGCTCGATCTGCCCAAGCCTGTTGCCGTCGGGAGCGTATACGGGGGCTCCCTTGGCATTGTCGGTCGCGACCAGCCGGCGGTCGGCGCCGCTGTGGCCGGCAGCTGCGATCGGCGAGTTCCGCTCAGTGCCCATTGATGCTCCCTGCGCCAGGCTCGGCTCGAACGTTCAATGTTATCGGCCGGCCAACCTTCCCCTGCTGCGAACCTGCCGGCAATACGTATTTAGCTGTGTGGTTTCGTCATTGTGAAAAATTGCCGCGCAACATGCCCCTCTCGAGCGCATTTCACCTCCGTGGTACAGAATCGTGACGTCAACGCTTCATCCGTCCTGACTGTGGACCGGCCGCGAAGCTGGAACCCATGATCCTCGGTTCGCGGTTTGGACGAGGTAACATGGATGATTGAGCCGCTTCATGCTCAACAACTCCATACGCTCAGGTCGGAGCTTGCGGGTGAAGGTGTGAACATCTCTCCCCCGCAATAGGCGGTTGACGCACGCTCGCAAGGCCTGTCGGCGAATGCCGAAGCGGCCCGCCGTCGTAAGACGCAGCCGCCCCGAAGATCCACGTCCGCCGTCCCACTTGCCCACAACAGCATGTCGGAGTTGCCGCCGAAATTCGCAGCTGCCGAAACAGGTAAACCGTTAGCTCCAAAGGAGCGCCTTGTTGAGCGAATCGCTGCCCGACACGGCGGGCTTGACACGGGGCCGCGCTCCTCTCCAACCAGTTTTCTGGTTGGAGTCTGCGCGCCGGGGATTTTTCAATGAAGTCGGGAACCGGTCTCCCGAACGGCCTCACATGCCGCCGGCCACACGCGTTGATCGCGCGCGCTCAGCGTCTCTGCTCGATCTCGAGGGTGTAAATCCGCGCCAGCACTTGATATCGGCATGCCCATGGCGGTCAGAAACAAACGCCCGGCTGGCATTGGCTTGGCCTGTTGACAGGCAGCCAAACGGTTGCGTATTGGGCAGTGATGAACGACGACGCCGTTTTTCGGGCTTTGGCGGATACAAGCCGCCGCTGACTGCTGGACCGGCTGCACCGCAAGACTGGCCAGACCTTGGCAGAGTTATGTGAGGGGCTCGATATGACGCGCCAAGCCGTCGCCAAGCATCTCGCAATTCTAGAGGAGGCAAATCTCGTATCCTGCAAGCGACAGGAACGAGAGAAGCTGCACTTCGTCAATCCGGTGCGATCAACGAGATTGCCGAGCGCTGGATCAACAAGTTTGAGCGGCCACGGCTGACGGCACTTTCCGAACTCAACAAGAAGCTCGAAAGAAAAGGCGATGACTAGCCCGGTTTTCTCAAACGATAGAGTTTTTCCCGCTTGTTTCAGGCGAGGTGGGCCGGCTTTTGAGCCTACCGGGCGGGGCCGGCGATCGGCCCGGTGGGTGATTCCTGCAAAACGAGTCTCGACGTGTGGGCTATCGCGGAAGTGGTGGAGCCGCGCGCGCACGTTTGTGCCAAATGCCGACCATATTGTGT
>JASHRR010001026.1 GCA_030037185.1 Xanthobacteraceae bacterium
GACCGCAAGGTCGCCTTCGTGAATGGCGCCGTCGATCGCAAAACCGTCAGTCCCGATCGCCTGGAAAATTCCGTTTCCCGCTACGTGGTGCAGGCCGGCTCGGTCATTCCGGCTGCACTCATTACCGGCATGCGATCCGACCTTCCAGGCCAGGTCACGGCGCAGGTCACCGAGAATGTCTACGACAAGCCCAACCGGCTGGTACCTGCTGATTCCGCAAGGCTCGAAGCTCATCGGCACTTATGACAGCCAGGTCGCCTTCGGACAGAACCGCCTGCTCCTGGTGTGGACGCGGCTGATGCTGCCGAATGGCCGCTCCATCGTGCTGGAGCGGCAGCCCGGCGCCGATCCGCAAGGCTTCATCGGTCTCGAAGACGAGGTCGATCAGCATTGGGGCCGGCTCTTCATGGGGGCCGCGCTGTCGACGGTGATCGGCATCGGCGCCGAACTGGGCGCCAACGCCAACGACAGCGCCATCGCGTCAGCGCTTCGCCAAGGCAGCAGCAACAGCCTCAGTCAGACAGGTCAGCAAATCACACAACGCAACCTCAATATCCAGCCGACCCTCACCGTCCGCCCGGGGTTTCCGGTGTGGGTGATCATCAATCGCGACCTCGTCCTCGCAGCCTACCAGGGTTGAAAGACCGTGCTCGCTGACGCGGACGCCTTTATCAGAGGTAAAGGAGGTAACCTGTGGCTGCTCTGAAACTTGGCCCACTGCCCAATCAACAAATGGTACGGGTCACCATCATGCTGGCGGAGCCTCTCAAGGAAGAGCTCGATGCCTACGCGGCCGAGCACAGCAGGCTCTACGAACCTGTCGAAGCCGCAGCATTGATACCGCACATGCTGCAGGCGTTCCTTCGCACCGACCGCGCTTGGTGCAGCCGCCGAAAACAGATTCGGAAACAAGTCTTGACGGACCCAGCCTCATAAACACGCCATCGGCCGATTTCTCGATCGTAAAGCGTACCACCGTGGCAAAGCCTCTCGCCTTCACAGAAGCCAGCGTTCGACGCGCCATAGCGGCCGTGCAGAAAGCTGGACTTCCCATCAAGGCCACCAGCATCGGGCCCGACGGGACCGTGACGATCTTTCACGACATAGTTGCGTCATCAGTGCAGCCGGCGCTTAATGGCGCGTCTTCCTATTCCGTGTGGGAGGACATCCAAGCGTGAGCCGGATGCGGATCGATTTCCCTTATCTGATGCAGGACCGCGATCGGCACGGCAACGTCCGTTTCTATGTTCGGCGCGACGGGCGCAAGGTTCGCATCAATGCGCCTATGGGCTCGCCAGGCTTTGCCAAAGCCTATAGCGAGGCTATGGATGCGTTGGAACATCCGGAGGGTCCTCAAGGGCGTAGCGGTTTCCGTGCCGCCTCGCCTGGCACATTGGGGTGGCTTGCGGCCCGATATTTCGGCTCGCGTCGGTTCGTCAAGCTGGACCCCAAATCGCAGGCCACGCGTCGCCTGGTTATCGAGGAGTGCCTTCGAGAACCGCCGAAGCCGGGTTCCAGGTCGAAGATGTCCGACTGTCCGATCGGACGTGTGACCGCCGCGGTGGTCATGATGTTAATGGATCGGAAGGCGGACAAGCCTGGCGCCGCGAATAACCGGAAAAAGTATCTCTCGGCGTTGTTCGGATGGGCCGTTAAGGCCCGGATTATGACGGCGAACCCCGCACGGGACGCTGAGCGCGTCGGCTACGCTACAGATGGATTCCACACTTGGACGGTCGAGGAGGTGCGACAGTTCGAGGAGCGGCACCCGATCGGCACCAAGGCCCGCCTGGCGCTCGCCCTAATGCTATACACGGGCGCCCGGCGCGGCGACGTCGTGACCTTCGGGCGGCAGCACATCAAGGGTGGCGTGCTGCGCTACGTGCCTCGAAAGACGCGATACAAACGCATGGCCGTCTCCGAGAAACCCATCCTGCCGGTACTGGCGGATATCATCGCCAAGAGTGCCACGGGCGACTTAACGCTACTCGTGACTGAATACGGTAAGCCGTTCACTTCCGCCGGATTCGGCGCCTGGTTCCGCAAGCGCTGCGATGAGGGGGGCTTACGCCATTGCACCGCGCATGGCCTACGCAAAGCCGGTGCGACGCTGGCCGCGGAAGCCGGTGCGACGGATCGGCAACTCATGGCAATGTTCGATTGGACGACGGCGAGTCAGGCCACGGTCTATACACAAGCGGCCGACCGGAAACGGCTTGCAGCACAGACGGCCCAGCTGATGGTGGGGCACTTTGAGAACAGCAAATTGCCCCACCGAAAACTAACTAGTTAATTTATAAGATGAATTTATGCCACTGGCAGGAGTGAAGGGACTCGAACCCCTAACCCCCGGTTTTGGAGACCGGTGCTCTGGCCAATTGAGCTACACTCCTATGAAGGCGAATACCTAAAGGTTCGCAATCAATTAGGCAATAGCCGTGTCTTCGGAATCCGTTTCATTCTGAACAGGAGATCGGGCCGCGTTCTGAACGGATGTTCCTTGAGCGTTCGCAAGGGGATGAGCGTATCGCTTTCTGGTCGCGGGCAGGGCGCGCTCCAATGTCCGCTTGGCGTAGCCCTCGTAGGCGCGTCTAGTTCGGTGGCCGGATAGCGCCCGACCTCGCCCGTCTGTGATTTCCGCTTCCTCCAGCTCAGTCATCCCGCCATGTCGGCAAGCATCAAGGGTAAACATTTCCGGTAACCTGAGCCGCTCCCGAAGCTTCCGCACTAGCTTCGCCATGTCGTGGCGGTCATATGGTTCGGCAACACCTTCCGCACTAGCTTCGCCATGTTGTGGCGGTCATATGGTTCGGCAACACCATCTCGTCCCAGTTTTAGGACCATGGCTATGCCGCGTCGAGGCAGACGAGTTAGCACGGCCTCAGCATCGGCGTAGAATTTGACCGGACCCCGTTCCGTGCTTTCCTCCAAGGGGTGCCATACTATTGCACCAGTCTTGTGATGCGTAATCCTGATGGCGTTTGGTGCTGCTTGGCCGCGGTAATCGGGCCACGCCAGATAGCCAGCGAGCACATTCTTAGGTCGCTGTGATCTTGCCGCCGACGAGGATGGCCCGACACCGTTGTTGGTGATGCTCGACGATGGGGCAGCGCAGTGTCTGGTTCGCTTCGCGCAGCTCATGCAGGAGCGAAAAGAGTTGACGATCGGCTTGATGCGGTCCGCGATTGGCAAAGCGCGCGGTCTCGTCCTCCGGCTGTCGCTGGTGCTGGAATGCGTGCGTATTTCAGACGCAGCGGTTTGCTATCGAGAAGCGTTTGACCGCAACACGTCGGCGCGGAAAACATGGCTGAGCGCTCTGCAGAGCGTCCTGCAGTTTGTTGGAATTTGCTTTCGATCGCCTGCTCCCCGTCCCGACAAGTCTATGGGCTGCTGGTTGCGAACTGCGTTCGTCCCGTAGGACAGGCCTCCGAGGAGAAGGGAGGAGACGGCTGTGAAGCCTGGAGCGATCTACGCCAGGGTCTCCAAACAGAAGGGAGAACACACCATTGCGAGTGACCGCAGCTCTGCTCCCACGGCGGCGCTCGCAATCCGGCGGCTGCAGCGGTCAGATTTCATCCTTACGAATGCAGGCGGCCAAATGGCGGCGCTTGACGCCGGGGCCGGGCTCGCCCACGGGCTCCAATTGAGGAACGACCTTGCGGCAAGCCGCAATCGTGAAGGGACAGCGCGGGTGGAAGGGGCAGCCGGGCGGCGGGGATATCGGACTTGGCGCTTCGCCTCGCACCGGCTCGCCGACATGCCGGCTTTCCGGATCGGCGACCGGGATCGCTTCCATCAGCACGCGCGTATAGGGATGCGCGGGCTGGGCGAAGACGCGCTCGGCCGGTCCCTTCTCGACGATGCGGCCAAGGTACATGATCGCGATGCTATCGCTCAGATGTTCCACGACCGAGAGATCGTGGCTGATGAAAACGTACGTCAGATTTCGCTCGCGCTGCAGGCGAACCATGAGGTTCAAGACCTGACTGCGCACCGAGACGTCGAGCGCAGACACGGGTTCGTCCGCGATCACGAGCTTCGGATCGAGGGCGAGCGCGCGGGCGATGCCGATGCGCTGCCGCTGCCCGCCTGAGAATTCGTGCGGATAGCGGTCCAGCATCTCGCCCGTCAACCCGACAGTATCCAGCAGCACGCGCACTTTCTCGATCTGCTCGGGCTTCGTGCCGATGCGGTGAACGAGAAGCGGCTCGCGCACGATCTCGCCCACCGTCATGCGCGGATTCAGCGAAGAATAGGGATCCTGGAAAACGACCTGAATTTCGCGTCGAAGCCGGAACAATTCGGCCCCCGAGGCGTGCGCGAGATCCTTGCCCTCGAATAAGACGCGGCCTGCTGTCGGTTCCTCCAATCGCATAAGGGTCCGACCGAACGTCGACTTCCCGCATCCGGATTCGCCGACAAGGCCCAGCGTCTCGCCCGCCATGACGGTGAGATCGACGCCGTCGACGGCGCGCACATCGCCGATCTTTGCGCCGAAGACGCCGCCGCGAACCGGATAGTATTTCTTCAATCCTTCGACAACCAGGAGAGGCGATCCGCTCACAGATCCTCTCCAGGCACGGGATAATGACAAGCCACAAGCCCGTTTTCGTAAGGCTGCAAAACCGGGTCTTCGTTCCAGCATTTCTCCTGCATTGCTTCGCTCAACCGCTTGCGCTTCCAGCAACGGTCTGCGAAGCGGCAGAATTGCGGCGGGTTCAGAAGCGAAGGGACGACGCCCTCGATAGTCGGTAGCTCGGCTTTTTTCGCCTGGCCCTTTTGCGGCAGGCTGCGTAACAGGCCTTTCGTGTAGGGATGGCGGCTGCGTTTGAAGATGTCGAAAACGTTTGCCTGTTCCACGACGCGGCCCGCATACATCACGGCAACTTCGTCGCACATTTCGGCCACGACGCCCATGTCGTGCGTAATGAACAGGACTGCGGCGCCGGTACGCTTCTGCAAATCCCGGATAAGATGCAGGATCTGCGCCTGGATGGTCACGTCGAGCGCGGTGGTCGGCTCGTCGGCGATCAGAAGCCGCGGTTCGCACAAAAGCGCCATGGCGACCATTACGCGTTGCTTCATGCCGCCCGACAGTTCATGCGGATAATTGCCGAGGCGGGACGCCGGGTCGGCGATTCCGACCATTGCGAGCATTTCGATGGAGCGATCGCGCGCCGCTTTCCGGTCCATTCCGAATCGCAGCAGGAGAACCTCGCCCATCTGCTTGCCGACCGTGAACACAGGATTGAGCGATGTCATCGGGTCCTGGAAGACCATGGCAATTTCCGTGCCACGAACGTCCGCAAGTTCGTCACGCGGCAATTTGAGCAGATCAACGCCAGCAAAACGAATTTCACCGCCATAGATCCGTCCCGGAGGACTTGGGACCAGCCTCAGGATGGAGGTAGCGGTCACGCTCTTGCCGCAACCGGATTCACCGACAAGCCCAAGCGTCCGCCCAGCGTCGACCCCACACGACACGCCGTCAACCGCGTGCACGAACCCTGCTTCGGTGCTGAAGCCAACTTGGAGGTTATTAATTTCCAAAAGCGCCAAGGCGGTGCCCTTTAGCTTGGCCGAAGCGTTTACTTGCCATTATTGGAATTTCTTGCGAACGCCGTAATAGTCCTTGTCCATATCAGGATCGAGCGGGTAGGGCTTATTGTCCCTCATCGCCTCAGCCAGAGCCGCTTTTTTTGCCGGATCGATCCAATAGACCATCCAGTCCGTCAATTGCTCCGTCCGCTTCGGCAGATAGAACTCGGGAAATTGTATGTAATCCCAGAAGACAAGCCTGAGATAAGGAGCGGTCTGCATTGGCACATAGAACGCCTCGCCGTGGACGATCTGGTCGACCTTGAAGAGGGCATTCTTCCGCGCTTCGGGATCCAGGCTTTCCTCGTAAATCTTGATCAGGTCGTCGACCTCTTTCGTGCCAAAACCCCAGAAATCATTATTGTTGTTGGTTTTCTTGAATTCGGTCCCGAGATATTGACGCGGGTCGGGGTAGAGACCGCTGGTCATCGCGAAATAGGCCGTTTCGTACTTTCGTTCCAGCGCGTGTTCGAACATCGTCCCCCCCTCAAGCTGCTGAAGACGCATGTCGACGCCGGCCCTGCGGAAATCCTGCTGGATGATGGTCAGTGCGCTTTCCGAATTTTTGCTGGCATAGATCAAGGAGAAACTTGCCTTTTGGCCCTTGTCGTTGACCAGGATATCGTCCATGTCGGAATGAGTGAAGATCAGCCCGTAAACCACATTGCGGAGCTTTGCCAGGGTCCCTGAAGCACGGTCGGCATCCGGCCGGTGGAACCCCGCGCGCTCGAACGATTCGCGCGCCTTGGTTGGATTGAAGCCATAGGGCCGGATGTCCGGGTTGGCGTATTCAGTCCCCTCAAAGAAGGATTTGATCCGATAGTACTCATTATACCAGATATTCTTGTTGAGCCTGTCAAAGTCGATCAGATACTGGATTCCAAGCCGAAAATCCCTGTTCTGAAATATCGGATCTTCAAGGTTCATCTGGATTCCGGTTACGCCCGAGGGCCACTCCACAAAGGCGCGCACCCGCCGCAGCCATCCGTTCGTGACCGCGGGGAATGTATAGATTTCATGCCAGTTCTTCGCCGAACCCTCCGGCATCATGTCGAGCTCGCCGTTTCGCACGTAATCCAGCACGCGCTCCGGCGGGATCACGCGCAGGTGAATTTCGGCAAAATTGTACAGTCCAGTGAAATAGCGCTTCTTGTCGCCCCACCAGTTCGGCACCCGCTTGAATGTGACGGATTGCCCGCGTTCCGTATCGGAGATGACGTAGGGGCCGACGACGATCTGCGGCTCGTTGGTTGTCCGCGTCACCCAGTCCTTGTCCAATACGGTCGCGTGCGCCGGCGTTGGCCATAGCTCGGCATAGTCAGAGAGCGGGCGCCAACTCGGTCGGGTTCCGACGATTCTCAGGGTGTAATCGTCGATTTTATCGACCGATTGGTAATATTGCTGCGCATACGTGTTGTAAAATGGGTCGACGATGAACTTCGACTGCATCATCTTCCAGGTGAACACATAGTCGTCGGCCGTGACCGGATGGCCATCGGAAAATTTCACATCGGGATCCAGCTTGAGATAAATGGTCTTCTCGTCCTTCTGGATCGACCAATGGGTCGCCAGCATGGGGATGTACCTGTCCGTGACGGGATGCCGCTGAACCAGCGTGAATGATTGCGAGAATGCCCGGTTCCAGGAAGCGAAGGAGTCATTGCTATTGGGGCCCATGATACGGAGCGTCAGCGGATAGGCGCCGATGGCCATGTTGAGCGTCCCTCCGCGGATCGCTTTGGGCCAGCCGATGAGCGGGTCGTCCTCATTGGTCTCCCAAATGACGTCGGCGGGCAGCGTGACCGGCTCAACCGTCTGCGTGGCCGGCGCCGCGGCGACTGACGGGTCATCTCCGGCGAAGGCCGTGACCTGCGAAGCGGCAAGAAAACCTGCGGCGGCGATTGCCGTGATGAGCGTGTTCATGTCGCTTTCCCGAGTCTACTCGTATTTCGCATACTGCTTGGGATCGAAGGCCTCGCGAACCGATTCGCCGATGAACACCACCAGCATCAACGTCACGGTGAGCGCCCCAAACGGCGCCAGGGTCAGCCATAGCTTGTCGCGATTTTCCGGCAGAAGCGCCTGGTCGATCAATTCGCCCCAGCTTGGCGTCGGCGCCGGCAAACCGTAGCCTAGGTAATCGAGCGACGTCAGCGCGAAGATCGCGGCCACCACCGCGAAGGGTGTGAACGTCACCAGGGGCGTCAGGCAGTTCGGCAACAGATGGCGGAACACGATCCGCAAATGCGACGCGCCATAGGATTTCGCCGCCAGGCAATATTCCCGCGTTTTCTCACGGTACATCTCGGTGCGCATGTAGAAGGTGATCGTGATCCATTGGAAGATCAGCATGATGGCAAGCAGCATCCAGAAGGTGGGCGCGATCAGCGCCGCCAGAATGATCACGATGTAGAGGAACGGGATCGAGATCAGCACCTCGATGATGCGCTGGCTGAATATGTCGAAGCGTCCGCCGAGATAGCCCTGAAGGCTGCCGACGATCGTGCCGATCACTTGACCGAACAGCGTCAGGAACAGCGCGAAGAAGATCGAGATGCGGAATCCGTAGAGCAGGCGCGAGGCAACGTCGCGCCCCTGCGAATCGGTCCCCAAATAATGACCCCGCTTCAGGTCGGGACCGGTCGGCGGGACTTTTCCGAGATCGGCCAACGAGGGCATCGTGCCGCCGCGCGCCAAGCCGGCCAGATCGCCGGTTGCCGACCGCTTCGGATCGGCCAGAATATCGCCGATCGTACCGTCGGCGATATCGTTCGCCAATTCGTCCAGATGGTCCCGCCGCGCCAATCTTTCGGCCTCGTCGCGCCGGCCAGCGTCGAGCAGCGGTTGAATGTCGTGCAGGATTTCGTTGTACCAGAAATCGTTCTGGTAGGGGTTCCACGGAATGAGCGGCATGACGACGATGCTGTCGCGGTTGGGATATTTTTTCTCCAGTGCAGCCAGTTTCTGCGCGTCGCCGCCCGCCTGCTTGGTTTCCTTGTCGTAGTAATAGCGCTCGGCCTGCCATTCGTGCTTCAGCCGCAGATAGTCCGTTTCCAAATCGGCGGTCGACCAGCCGGGCGGTGGCGTCTGGCCAAACGTGCCCATATCGAGAAATTCGAAGGTCGGGAAAAACAATCTTCCCTGATGGACAACCATAACCGCGCGGCTCTCCGCCAAGTACGGCGCGAATATGGAAAGGACAATTGCTGCCGCGAGAATCAAGAAAGAGTAGTAGCCGCGCTTGATCTTGCGGAATCTTGCGAATCGCCTTCGCGCAATGGGATCGAGTTTGATCCAGGCCATACCGGCTACTCGAATCGTATGCGGGGATCGACGGAAGCCACCGCCAAATCCGAAACCAAGTTTCCCAGCAACAGGAGTACGCTGTCTATGACCAGGATGCCCATGACCACGGGAAAGTCTCGCGTTTGGACGGCCTCAAAGGCCAGCAGCCCGATGCCCTGGATGTTAAACACCCGCTCGATCAGGAAGCTGCCGGTCACGAAAATGCCGAGCAGGCTTCCTATACTCGTGGCCATGGGGATCAGAGAGTTCCTGAGTGCGTGGACGAAGACGGCACGGCGCCAGCTCAGCCCTTTCGCCAAAGCCGTTCTGACATAATCGGCGCTCATATTCTCCATCAGGCTGTTCTTCATCAGCATCGTGGTGATGGCGAAGGCCCCCACGAGGTAGGCGATGAGAGGCAGAACCGAATGCCAGATAATATCGATCAAACGGGCCATAAACGGCATTGAGGCCGCGCCGGCGGACTGGAATCCCCCCAAGGGAAAGATTTGGAACCGCACCGCCAATATATTGACCAGGACCGCTCCGAGCGCGAAGCCCGGTATGGCGTACCCGACGAAAATCAGCACCGACGTGGCATTGTCGACAGTCGTGCGATGCCTGATGGCCTTCAATATGCCGAGCGGAATGCAAATCACATAGGTGAAGAAAGCGGTCACCAACCCGTAATAAATCGAAACAGGAAGACGGTCCGCGATGACGCGCGCCACCGGTACATTGTATCGGAACGAGCGGCCCAGATCGAGCCGAAGGGTTTTGCCGATCCATTCGGCATAGGCGACGGGTAAGGGCTTGTCGAAGCCATAATACTCCTTCAATTGCTTCAGCTGTCCTTCCGGTATCTCGAGTTGAACGCGGCCACGGCCGGCTCCGCCTTCACCGCCGCCGGCGAGCTGCAATTTGAGCTGGTCTATCGGACCGCCGGGAACGAATTGGCAAAGCGCGAACGTTACGAAGGTGATCCCGATAAAAGTCGGGACCATCAGCAGAAACCGCCGCAGCACATAATCGCGCAAAGCTTCACCGCGTGACTTCACCGACTTCTCCCTCGGTGCGGTCTTCGCGCGCAGTTAAACAACAGCACCATTTCCGAAGCTTACTCGGTTGAACCGCTCGGCCTGAAATATGGCCGGATGGGTGTCGGCCAAGCGGCGTGAATACATACTTAGTGTAGATCGCGATTGAACCCGACGCCATCCCAATGGCCAGGGGATAGCGCCGTCGGAGGCCGCTCCGACCTTCGGAAGCAAGCAATCGGCTGCCCCGGCGGTCGATCGGGGCCTAATCTACCGCACTGGCTCATTCGCCAAGGGACGACAGAATCTCACCGTTCTCCTCGCTGGTCGGCAAGATCTGTTCATCCGCCAAGCAATTCGCAACGTACAAGGGAACCGGGGTTACCCCGGTCGCCGCACGGAAACTCCGTAAGTGCGCGGGGCGAGCGAAGAAACGCATGTCCCTGCCGCGACGAGCGGGCGCGAAAATTGCTGCGGTGCAATGATTCACCCTTTGGCCCATGGCTGAGATGCCCCCTGCACAGCCGTGCGTCAGCTTATCGGGGTATTGCCGCCGAAACAACAGCCACGAGCCAAGGGTCGCGCGGAGGGCCCCAGGGGACACCATTTGGCGGGCTACGCGCGGGTATCCGTAGAAGCTGCCGCCTGGCAGGCCCGCGCGGCGGGGCAACGATCGGTAGAGAGGGGTGCACCGGGCCGCCGCGCGAACCGCGACCCCCAAAAACCGCTCCACGACTTCGCGACGGCAGCCTCAT
>JASHRR010001027.1 GCA_030037185.1 Xanthobacteraceae bacterium
AAGTGGCACGCATTCACCAACAATCCCAAGCGCACCACCAACGACCCGATGGAAGCGCATGTCATCGGCTTTGCAATGTGGGTGAAAGCGGTCGAGAAGGTGAAATCGACCGACGCCGACAAGGTGATCGCTGCCCTGCCCGGCATCGAGGTGCCGAACCTCACCGGCGGAACCGCGAAGATGCTGCCCAATCATCATATCACCAAGCCTGTGTTCATCGGCGAGGTGAGGGGCGACGGCCAGTTCAACGTGGTGTGGAAGACCCCGGGCCTCGTGCCGGGCGATGCCTGGTCGAACTACCTGCCCGACTCGAAGGACCTCGAGGCCGACTGGGTGACGCTCAAATGCGGCAACTACAACAAGGTGACAAAGAAGTGCGGAGGCTCGTCGTAACGAAAAGCGACACCGATAATTTTACAAGCGCTCCTCATTCCCCGCTGGCGATCCCTGCGGGGAATAATGTTTGTAGACCGTTGCTGCGACGGCCGGGGCATAGGCTATGGTCCACGCAGTCGATGCGCAAAGTGGAGATATTGAATTCTTATTTCTTCCAAGCCCTCTTCTGGAAAAGTGTAAGCCATTCATTGTACGCTATCATGAGTTGAATGGTTTTTCCTCACTGCCGGATATTCTGTGGCATCCGGAGACACGCAAGTTCATCGAAGCTGATCTGGCACTTAGGCGACAGTTCAAGAAGGCAACGTCGTCGCGTTGCGCCAAAGAGGCATATGAGGGCTTCGTCTCGATCGCCGCAGCGATTCTTTGTACGGAATTACTTGCCGTCGGATTGGCCGGCTGGGCGAAGTGCCACCCGGCGGAAAGTAAAATAGCTCGGGCCCTATTTGCCCGTTACGTCCCCGGCTCTAGAGCGCGACTGACCGAGCGGTATCTTTTTCCGCAAATCCATCAAAACTGCGCCATCTTGAGTGCACTCGCCCCGCCGCAAAATCCGGAAGTTGACGGCTTTGAATCGAGCCGTCGGAGCAGGCCTCAACCATAGCTGGCGGCTCCCGCGGGCTGGAGTTGTCGTGGCGGGATCGCTATTCGCCCATGCACAAACTTTTTGAGGGTCTCGCTGAGAATTCGGTACGGTTAACTGCTCCGCAGTTGGTCAGCATGGCTGCTGGGTGATTGTCGCGGCGGTGCGTCCAGCGTGGGAGGTCCGCTGGCCGATGGCGTCAAGCAGCAACGGCCCGGCTGGAGATCGCTTCGCGGTTCGATCGCGCGCTTGCCGTTTTTCGTCAGCCGCAGCTTGAACAGGTTAGTGCGCTGCCCGGCTTCACGCATCACCGCTCGTTACCCGAACCGCGATCGCGGCGGAGCGGCGCCGGCCGTTGCTCTGGCGGGCGCGACGGAATTTTCTAAGGACTTCGGGCGACGACCCTGTGGCGTTCCAGGCGATAGCCTACGCCCGATTCCGACATCAGCAGCTTCGGTTGGCTTGGATCGGCCTCGATCTTCTGACGCAGCTTTCGCACCAGAGACCGCAGATACTGCACATTCTCGGGCGAGGTGTCACCCCAAATATCCTTAATGAGCTGGTTGTGGGTGATCACCACCCCGAGATGCGAAGCCAGCAGGTGCAACAAACGATATTCCTGACGCGTCAATGTCAGGTAGCGACTGTCGAGGGTCACCCGCCGCGACACGAGATCAATCGTGAGCGGTCCAGTCCGCACCACTGGGTCCTTGTCAACGGCTTTGTGATACCGGCGGAGCACCGCTTCACAGCGCGCGGCCAGTTCGGGAATCCCCAGTGGCTTGATCAGGTAGTCGTCGGCGCCGCTTCGCAGGAAATGCACCTTGTCATCCTCTTCGGCCTGCATCGACAGCACAATGACAGGGACGTTTGACCATGACCGTATGGTGTGGAGGACTTCGATTCCACTCATGTCCGGCAAAGTAGGGTCGAGAATGATCGCATCGGGCCGAATGTGCGCTACGGCGTTGAGTCCCTCCGAGCCAGTTTCGGCTGGGGAAACAGAATAGCCATATAACTTCAGACCGGCGCAAACGAAACGCCTGACCTGCGGTTCGCAGTCGATCACCAAGATGTTAGCCGGCTTGGGCGTTCGGGAGCGGATCGCGCAGTTCGGTGGCTGCGTTGCGCCGGCAACGTGTGGTGGTGCCGCGCGCTTGAGTCTTGATGCCTTCATAACCGAACCTCCACCGTCGCGCCGGTGAGGTACAAATTCCGGCCATTGCCGTTTTGGCATCTTGCGATAACCGCGCGCAAACCGGCGCGGTTATAAAAAAGCGGCCTAGCGCAACGACAGGAATCCCGCCGAGCCGCCAGCACGACGTTGTTTGCTATAGTGTGGAGCGATCGTCGGTAAAATACAATTGTAATAAATCGCATCCGTGGGGGGAGTTGGAGCTGAGCGCTGAAGCTCACAAGCAGCCAGCGACCGCTCACTTATTCGCCTATATGGCCGAACTCACATGCACTTTTGATGTAAAATAGTGAGGGGCTCTCACGTGTGAGAAATTCCAAAAAACTGTGACACTCTGCGTCGGTCATCGCAAAGAGCAACTCGACAGGCAGATCCCCGGCCAACTCGAAGAATGAGTGCTCATGCAACCTTTCGTGGCGTCCGAACCCGGCAATTTCGCGGAATGCCGCCCCGCCCGATATCCCCATCGTGCGGGCCGAGCGCAACAGCCAATCGTAAAGCAGCTCGCCATGGTGACGCTGCCCCTCGAGCACGAAGATACGAAGCAGTACGCCTTTCGTCACGGCCACGCCGACAGTCTCCGAGAAGTACCGATCCCACGGACGGTCATCACGAGGGACCCAACCAAACGGTTGGTGCTGCGAACAGTGCCCGAGAAGTAGCGATCCCGAGGACGGTCATCACGAGGGACCCAACCAAACGCTTGGTGCTGCGAACAGTGCGCGAGAAGTAGCGATCCCGAGGACGGTCATCACAAGGGATCCAACCAAATGACTGGTGATGTGGCAAATCGCCCAAAAGTATTGTCCTCGGCTGAGCAGCGTGACGGCTTCGGCCGAAAAGGTTGAGAACGTGGTAAGCGTACCCAGGAACCCAGTGAGCACGAACAGCCTGGCTTCCGGTGGGGTCTCACCATGTAGCGTAAACAGCTCGATGAAAAACCCGATCAGATAGCCGCCGGCGAGATTGACGGCGAGCGTTCCGGGGGGCAATGATGGCCACAGGGCGTTGAGAAAATAGGCGAGTGCCCAACGACTCCAGGCGCCGAGCACGCCGCCGATTGCCACCACTATGGCGCCGCTCATGGTCACAGCACTCGTCCTCGCCGTATGATGATCTAGCGGCTTTCACGCTCTGGGTTCAGTGTCCGATCATCGAGCGGCGTGGCGACTGATGAAGGTGAGGCTCCAGCCGGTCGGCCGAGCGCGGCGCGTGCCTGTGGTGGCCGTGTCCGTGATGATTGTCACTGTGCTGACTGTGCTCTTTGCGCACCACTCTGGGTTCGTGTGCGCTCTTTTCATTACGCATATGAGCTATGCGCGTATGTTCATCCATGCCCAAAATTCTGGGAGCGGCAACCGCGCGTCGCGAAGGCGTTCCGCAACGCGGACACGCCGCCGGCTGATCGCATGCGGCCATTGATCGCCAAGCCTGAAAATCACCACAGTCTTTGCAAGTGTAAGGGTAGAGCGGCATGTGCTGTTCCTGTTCGGGACGATGGCTGCTGCCCAACCATCCTGGCGCCGCGAAGCGCGCTATGAGGGCGATTGCGCCGTGATCAACTTGATGCCCCGGGCATCATGTTGGTCACCAAGAGATAGCCGGGAATCCAGCCAGTATAGATGCCTTCCGCTGTGCACAGAATGCCGGTGAAAGTGCCGAGCTCCGTGCGCTTCTGCGCCAGGATTAGATAGAAAAGAAACCACAGAACACCCCATGACGCCCAACAGATCGCCAGCCAGAGCTGCCAGATGTTTCCGTGAGAGCTCAGCAGCGTTTGCGCAAAGATCGGCGCACAGGTGATAGCGACGAAAAGGCAAAACCAGCCAAGGCCGCGACCATCGGCTCCGTTCCAGCGATTCCACGCTACCCAAAAGTAAGTGAAGGTGAAGAGCAGCAAGAACGTGGCGTCCTTGACCGAAGCCAAGTCTGCGCCAGGCGCGAATGCAAGATACAAAGCGATCAATAGCGTTAGCGATCCAACGAAAACGTCAATGACACTGATTTCGTTATCGCTGATCTTGCCTAAGACCCAAAGACCGTTGCAGAACAGAACGGCACCTACCCAAAAAAGCCCTAATCCCGCTAGCATGTGACCTCCGGACGCTTCTGGAATGAATGGCGTCTGCGCCGCGCACTCCTCATCAGGCTCCGCCCACTAGTCATCGCGCGAACTCGGTGTTCGCGGGGTGGCAGGCCGGCTCCCAGCCCGCCGGTCGTTCGTTTTCAGGTCGCCTTGGAGACGCCCAGCCCCGCGGGAACCGATGGTTTCGGGCCCGCCGCATTCGGACAGATATCAAAGTCGAAAATCTCCGTCGGAATCGCGAGCGTGCAGCAGGCATTCGGAATATCGACGATACCGCTGATGCGCCCCTCGCAGGGAGCGGTGCCGATAATCATGTAAGCCTGCTCGCCTGAATATCCGAACTTCTTCAGATACTCGATTGCATTCAGACAGGCTCGCCGGTACGCAATGTGAGCGTCCAGATAGTGCTGCTTGCCCGTCATCTCATCGACCGAGATCCCCTCGAAAACGAGGTATTCGGAGAACTGCGGTGCGGTACGGCTGGGCTTGAAGATCGGATTGGTGATGCCGTATTTTTTGATGCCATCCTTGATCAGATCGACGCCGATATCGATCCAGCCGGCCATCTCGATCGCACCACAGAACGTGATTTCGCCATCGCCTTGTGACCAGTGGATGTCGCCCATCGAGAGGCCGCCGCCCTTCACGTAGACGGGGAAGTAAATGCGCGACCCGCGCGACAGGTTCTTGATATCGCAGTTGCCGCCATGCTCGCGCGGTGGCACGGTCCGCCACGCCTCCCGGGCCGCCGCTTGCGCCTTCGCACCGGTCATCTGTCCCATCAACGCAGTGTCAGCATAGGGAGGTGCGAGCAGGGGTGGAACGCGATCGGGATTGGTGGCAAGCAACTCGGCTTCGCGTTTATTGGCGCGTTCGAGCAGTTCGCGATCGGGCAGACATCCGATCAACCCCGGATGGACTATGCCTGGCCAGCGCACCCCGGGTATGTGGCGCGAGGAGGTGTACATGCCATGGAAATCCCAGCATGCTTTGCCCGCCTTCGGGTAATGGTCGACAAGGAAACCGCCCCCGTTTTCCCGCGCAAAGATGCCCGTGAAACCCCACGGCGAGTCCGGCAAATATCCGATCTCAAGCAGGTCGACCACCATGAGATCACCAGGCTCAGCACCGTCGACGCCGAACGGGCCGCTCAAGTAATGGACTTTAGTCAGGTCGACATCGCGAACGTCGTTGGCGCTGTCGTCGTTTGCAATCTGTCCACCGGTCCAATCGAAGCACTCGACACGAAATTCTGCGCCTGGCTTGAAGGTTTCCACCATGGGAATGTCCGGATGCCACCGATTGTGAGTCTTCACCGCGGCTTCTTCCGGTGACTTCTTGAGGTTAAGCTGGAACGCAGTCTTCGGCATAACGACCTCCCATCGAGCGCCCCGTGAAGCGTGTGCAGACGCTAGAGCGCCGTACAGCAATCCAAATTGGCGAGACCAAAAAGGCACTGTGAGAAGAGCCTCACCGACTCACGGTAAAGCACCCAACGTAAACTGCATATGATGCGTGTCGCATGAAATGTAAAAATTTGTAAAGCTACTATACATTTTGGTTTCTTTGGGTTTCCATTCGAGAATTCTAAGCTGCGGAGTCGGTTGCGCGGATTTTGGGCATCGGCTCGGTTTCTCACAGGCGGTGCGTCAAGGTTCTCTGACAGATGCCCGGTGACAGCGAAACCCAGCGAATCCTGGTTGTCGATGACGACGTGCGAATCTGCCGGCTGTTAACGAGGATATTGACAGCAGAAGGATATGCGGTCGAGACGGTCGGGAGCGGCCAGGCTATGCGGCGGACATTGCTCACTCGGACGTTCGATTTGATCATCCTTGATCTGCGGCTTCCAGGCGAAGACGGGTTAACTCTGGCCCAGCGACTGCGGGCGGAATCGGATGTTCCCTTGATCATGCTTACGGGTCGAAACGAGCAGGTCGATAAGGTCGTTGGATTGGAGATCGGCGCGGATGACTATGTAACTAAGCCGTTCGACCGGCGTGAGCTGGTCGCGAGGATCCGCAGCATCCTACGCAGGTCTCAAATGCGGCGCGCAACGGTCGATGCTTCGGATCGCGGCAAGTCGATAATCAAATTCGGGGGATGGACCTTGAACCTGGATCGTCGGGAGCTCACCGAATCCGGAGGGGACAAGACTGAGTTGACAACATTCGAATTCCAACTGCTCTCCGT
>JASHRR010001028.1 GCA_030037185.1 Xanthobacteraceae bacterium
CCGCACGCCGCATACCGAGAAGCTGCATGTTGTCGAGCGCTGGAAAGTCATTGACGACGGCAAAATGTTGCAGGTGGTCTTTACGGTGACCGACCCGGACACCTTCTTCCAGCCATGGACTGGAATGCGGCGCTATCGGCGCGTCGTTCGCGAGATCAACGAGGATATCTGCGCCGAAAACAATCAGCACTTGTTCGACTATCACATCCCGGTTGCCGACAAGACGGATTTCTGAGTCAGGATGGTTCGCTTTCAGTCGTGCGCGCGGTTTGCGGATGCCATCGCCGAAGGCGAAGGCTCCGCCGGCAGCGAAAAGGTCGGTTGGACGCAAATGCGCTGTTCCAAATAGCGCGGTGAAGGGAAATCAGCCTCTGCGGGCTTTACGTGAGGCGCAAACGAGCCGGGTGACGGCAGTAATCTTGCGGCGGCGAGGGCGATAGTGATTCGACTCGCCGCGACCCCTACGAGCAGGGAGGCTCATCGACAGGGCTGACCTAGGCGGCGCTGCGGGCCAAGACGGATTTGTTCGTGAGGCTCCTCGCGTGCGTCGGGTCATGCCTCGATACACCCGGCCGGTCCTTGTGCTGTTGAAGGCAGAGCCGCTGTCGGTTGTGCGTCGTGACCGACGAACATGACCTGGCGGACATCAAAAGTTCTATCGAACATAGCGGTACCGGCATCTGGCTGAAAGTCGCCAAGACCATCGAAGTTCTCAATGCCGAAGGAGAATACCGCGATGGCTACGGATCCTATCAGCGCCGCGTTTACGGATGGATTCGCGACGCATCGGGCCGAGTTGCTACGTCACTGCTATCGGATGGTCGGGTGTTTTGCGGACGCCGAGGACCTCGTTCAGGACACGTTGCTAAGGGCTTGGCGTTCTCGCGCCACTTACTCTGGTGATGCGCCCCTGCGTCACTGGCTGATGCGCATTGCCACGAATGCCTGCCTTAACGCGCTTGACCGCCAACGCCCGCGACGGTGCCCGCAACTCGATATCGAGGCCGCCAGCGAGGGCGCCCCACTCCACGCGTTGGAGGCGAGCCATTGGGTCACGCCTGCGCCTGATGCCCTGTTGTTTCCGCGACCCGACATCGCTCTAGAACAACGCGAGCAGGTCTCCATGGCCTTCTTGGCGTTGTTGCAACGGCTCCCTCCCAAGCAGCGCGCGGCGTTGCTGCTGAAGGACGTGGTTGGTTGGTCTTCGCAGGAGATTGCACAAGCGCTGGAGCTGACGTTGTCGTCCGTTAATAGCGCTTTGCATCGGGCGCGGGAGACGATGGCCGCTGCTCCTTGTGGCCGGCCCGCCGAGCCCGAGCCCGAGATTTTGGCGAAATACATGCGCTGCTGGGAGGAGCGTGACCTGGAAGGGTTGGTCGGAATGATGCGGCAAGACATCGCCTTTGCGATGCCGCCTTTCGCAACTTGGTTTCGCGGTGTCACCGCCGTCCGGGGGTTTCTCGAATCACCGCGCTTCACTGCTTTCTGGTCACGGGGACTGGTGGCTGTGCCGACACGCGCCAATGGCTTGCCGGCTCTCGTATGGTACATGCCTGGGGCTGACGGCCAGCGGCAACCACACTCCATCCATGTGATGCTGTTTAGGGCGGGCAGATTGGCTGAAGCCACCAACTTCATCGGAGAGTATTACCTACACGGGTTTGGTCTGCCGAAACGTTTGCCGCTGATGTCCTGTGCGGGCGAGCAGCAGAAAAATTCCTATAGGACCGCACAGTTTCGCGCCTCCTTCGGGTCTTAGGCTTGCGAGACCGACCTTCGGCCTCTCGAACACTGATCTGGAAGGACTGCGACCATGACATCTGAACAGCTCCTCGACTCGTATTATCACGGCCTGGCCAGGAAAACCGGCTGGGAGTCGGTGCTCGCCGAAGATTTCGAGTTCGTCGGCGGTCACAATATGACCAAACCTGCCCCCGCGATCGGTAAGTCGGCCTACCAAGCGGTCATAGACAGGTTCTCACGTATTTTCAGGACAATGCGCGTAAAAGACCGGCTGGTCGCGAAGGATCGGGCCTACGTCCTCGCGAACTACGACTATGCTTTCCCGAACGGCAGGAGTGCCAACGGCGATGTATTAGAGGTATGGAAGATCAGAGACGGCAAGTTGGCTGCACTCACGATCTTCTTCGATACCGCCGCCTTCGAGGTCCTAACGAAATGACGACGGGAATGCCGTCCATCACCGGTACGATCGGGACAAGGAACCGCAGCGCAGTCTGATGGCCCGACCCGAACCCAAGAGTCGGCGTCAATCATCGCCGGCTCATTTCGGTATCAGCGGACCTGTCCTGATTGTTCCAAAACCGACCATCCCTGTGGCAGATCGTGTAAACGCCAGCACCGAATCTTGGGACTTCAGGTTCCGACCAGGCGCTGAACCTGTGAGCATTGCCTTCAGCAAGCACCGGGATGTGTTCGGGTAAGACAGCCACGCTAGCCCAACGCTAGCCCTGGAAACTCGATATGGCCGGCTGCTCCGGCGACAGATTAACGTCGTTGTCGTCGATGAATGTTAGCTCTTTGTCCCGGTAGATGGCGATCCCGCCCCTCGTGTTCGGCAGGCCCATAGCCTCGCCGTCGTTGTGCACGACCCAGCAGGCGCCGACATCGACCCTAAGCTGGGAAGACTGGCTGAATAACGGCTATCGAGACAGACGGCATCGGCACACTCTAAAATTTTAAAAAGGACAAAACTAGCGTAAAATTTGAGGGACCTATGTGAGGAACATCAATGAGTAGAAGAAAGCAAGCGCTTTTTTTCATAAGTATTTGATATCAACAACATTATGGGCAAGCCTTGTCCGCAACAGACGCTACGGAGTCAAAAACAGTTTATTCGGTGCCGGTACCGTCGCAACAACCTGGAAATTAAAGTGAAAACAGCATGTTAGCTAAATATTGCAAATCGAATTAGGCGGCCTCATGCGAGAGCTGGAGCTAACCAGGAGCCTCGGTCTTGAGATGTCGCGCGACATTGCTCTCGCGCGACCGCGTACCCTGTGGCACGAGAGGAAAGGATTCAGCGAAACGCGGACGTGGCGAAACGGTAGACGCAGCAGACTTCAATGGAGTGCCCGCGAGGAAACTCGCGGAGCAGAACCGCCCAAATTCGGGGAAAGCTAACGGAGCGACCTAGGCCAATCCCGAGCCAAGCCCCTGTTCAGGGGAAGGTGTAGAGACTAGACGGGCGGCGCCTAAGGCCGAAGGCTATGGCGAAGGGATAGTCCAGACCACGAACGCCGACGAGGCGGCGGCGAAAGTCGAAGTGGTACGAAAATCTGCTCCCCGTAAGGGGGTGGGGGTTCGAGTCCCCCCGTCCGCACCAGCGGTTGTAAATTCTGGCGTCGCTGCGACAACTTGCTGAATATGCAGACCCTTTCACATGCTGTCCGGTCCAAAGGGCAGGTCCAAAGCATGGGGTCGGTGCTTCAGTTGTCTAAGTTGGTGCGTAAGGAGTCCGGACCCTGGAAAGGTCGGAAAGCAATCCCGCAGACGGTTAGGACCGAGTATCAGCGTCTATACGGACCAGGCTGTGAGGCCATCTTCTGGGGTGCCGTCGCGAAGTTGGTTGGAATTTTTTGGCGGCGCAATCTCC
>JASHRR010001029.1 GCA_030037185.1 Xanthobacteraceae bacterium
ATGTCGAGCGCAAAGTGTTGAGCTGACAGGGAATCGCACTCCTAAAGAACAAAGGGGATGGAGTACCCCCTCGACCGCCGCGAGGCTGATGACTCCTGGCGTGGGCGCCACTGTGGGCAGTTGTAGCGAAAGGAGCATCGGCATGGAAAAAAAAAGCAAATCCGCGGCGAGTGATTCGACCAACGATAATTCCATCCGCGTCCGAGCCAGACCTCGGTGCAAGCCCGCAAAGAATCTTGGCACACCCGAGCCCGACTTGGTCATGCTTCTGGACGAACCGGAGGTTCGTCTACTCATGCGTGCCGACCGTGTCGATGAACGGGAGATGCTGGAGATGTTTGACGTGATCAGGGTGCAACTGCGAAGCAATTCAGAAACGAATGAAACGAGCCAACAGCGGGAGCCACCTACCGACGAATATCGGCTCGGCGTTGGCATCATGCTGCTTAACGATCGGGGTGAAGTGTTCATCGGCCGCCGGGCAGATGTGGTGCACGACGCATGGCAGATGCCGCAGGGCGGCATCGACGCCGGGGAAACGCCTCGCCAGGCGGTGCTCCGTGAGTTGAAAGAGGAGATCGGGACGGACAACGCAGAGATCATCGCGGAAAGCCGAGGTTGGCTTTATTACGACCTGCCTCAGGAGCTCGCTCGTACGGCGTGGGGCGGACGCTGGAAAGGCCAGCGGCAAAAATGGTTCGTGATGCTCTTCAAAGGCGCGGATAGCGATATTGATCTTGCCAGCGAACATCCCGAGTTCGACGCTTGGCGGTGGGTTGCGCTGGAGGAGCTCAGCGAGCTCGCTGCTTCTTTCAAGCGCCAGCTCTACCTCAAAGTTGTTGGAGAGTTCGCCACGATCTTTCGGGACTAGACCGACCTTCAGCAGCGCGCCCTGGACCTGCTGGGCGTCAAAATCTGAACTATAGTCAGTACTCGATTAAACAAATCGAGTGCTGCCAACGACTTACGGTCCGAATAAAGTAAAGTTTGGTTTAAACGGCAGGATGGGACGCGAATCGCGGCAGCGGCGTCCGCGCTCTAGCTGGTCCCTCACTTCGCCAATTCAACAGAGCAGCGCTATTCCGCAGAAGAGAGGCCGCGCTAACTCACGGCAATGCAATCAAGATCGGCGACGCGTTCGATGCCCTCGACTCGTGTGGTAATGGAGTACTGCGAGTGGTTATGCAGCTCGAGGAATGGTACGAGACCATTGCATATATTCCCGTCTCGGAACGTCATCTGATTTTCGCGGTGCCCCTACTGCGCTCAACGAACGGCTCAATGCGCTGAATCGAAGCCAACCGGCATTAGAAGGTGTCCCTTTGGTGTCCCTTGACGGCCATGGCTGGGAGTTGGTATCAACAGTCAGGGCATGGAGTCGCCCCATCGCTGCCGAAAGGCTGATGACTCCTACCGCGGAAGATCGTGGTGGGGTCATTCTTTGAACCCGCCGCAGGCGGGTTTTTTGTTGAGTGATGCAGCTTGCGAAGCTGCTCCGCTCTCGGAACGAAGACTTCGTGGTCCAATCGTTCCGCTCCCGCTGGCGAGGTGTTTGGCGTCATGTACGACCCAGCGCCTCCCTGCTGCGATATCCGCCGCAACTCGCGGTTGCAGCCGGGCTATTTGTAGTCGGAACGCGACCGCAACTGAGAAGAGGAACATCGCTTTTACAAAGAGAGAAGGAGCGCCATTAATGTGCGACTACAGCTTGCACGGTATTGCGTCGCGACCTGCGGAGGTTGGAGATCACCTCGTCACAACGAAATTCCCAGGCACCTCTACCCGGGGCTTTTGCGCTGCGGGAAAGCCGAAGGTTGCGGTGTGTCTGCTGCCCGGCACTGAACTCGCCTTCAACGCTGAGGCTAGGCGGCAAAGCCTGCTGGGCAGGCTGCTACCGAAGTCCCGGTTCGGCAAGCTCGGCGGGACGGTCGCCCGCTTCCACCAGATCAACAAAGACCAACCGAGCACACACCACGATGCTCTGGAATTCGCAAATGGCACGATTATTTTGCTGACCGACCTCCGTGCAGGCCAGCACGTGACCGTTCTCCAATTGCCGCCAAAGTCACTTGCGCCAAAAGAATCGACCGAAGGCGAGCGGCTTGTGCCGGCTCTTCAGAGTTAGTTTGCGTGAAAGCGGCCTCGTTCGGCTGTTTGGGGCAGTTTTCGTAGGAAAAAAACACGAGGGCCGGCTTCGAGGCTTCTGTCCCGGAGCCAGCCAGGGAAAAGCCATAGCCTGATCTCGGCCTTCAGCGCCGTGTGTGGCGGCTTGGCCGTCCCCTTCGAACGACGAGGAGGAGAAAATGCGAATGATACGTCGTGTTGCTGGCGCTAACGGTCACGACGGCGGCGGCGGAGCCGGACTACGCCGACGCGAACAACATGCTGCCTTACTGCAAAGACTATTTGAGCGGCAGCAACACTCTCGACGTTGGCTTTTGTGCTGGAGTGGTTGAGGAAATCGGCTATATGGCCCCGATACTGGAGAGGTCCAGCTCCCTAGTGTGGGGCCACCCTTATGCGTTCCGAAGGGAGTCACCCGCGGCCAAAGTGCGAGCCGTTACCAGCTACATCGAAGTGCGGTCGAAAAGAATGGACGAGCCGTCGCACCATGTGTCCTGTCAATGTCCTGTTCGGCCGAGTCGTGATCAGAACGGACAGAAACGGCGGATGCAAGTCACAAGCGAAGGCCCGACCAAGATCACCAAGGCGACCATCGAAGCCGCGTGGCGGCGGCGGAAAAAGGATCACCGGCTGATCGTACGCGATGCGGAATGCCGCGGCCTCGCGCTGGTAGTGAACCCAACCACGATGCGCTGGGAGTACGCGTATCGCCCCCGCGGGACCGATCCCCTGGCAAGACGCCGCTGGCCCAACAGGACGGTCACGCTAGGCAACCCCGAGACGCACTCGCCTGAAGATGCGCGGATCGCGGCAAATCGAATCAAGAGTGAAGCGAAGGCCCGCGCTGATCCGACGGCAGAGAAGAAGGCCCGCGCCGTGGTCCAACAACGCCAGCGTGCTGCAAGGCTGGGGCGGAGCCGATGAGTATTCCGGCGCCCTTCCAAAGCGGCCGAGCTTCGCGGACCCGGGCATGCTGCTTCAGGCCATCGGCCGGCAAACCCGCCACGCGGGCCGCACCGTGACCATCACCAGCAGCCACGGCGAGCATCACCGCGCCCAAAAGTTGGCGGGCTCGCCGGAGCCGCAGGAAGAGGTGGCGCTGGACAGCACCCATGTCAAAGCCCACCGCTGCGCTGGCGGCGGAAAAGGGGGGCCTCGGAACGGGCGATCGGCGTCACTAAGGGCGGCCGCAACAGCAAGCTTCATGCGCTTGTCGATAAATTATGCCGACCGTGGGTGATCATTCTGACGCCCGGCAACATCGCCGACTGCACGGTGGGTCCGGAGTGTGTGAGCATGATGGCCGGCATCAAAAAGCTGCTTGGCGACAACGCTTAGGACAGCGACTCATTCCGCGAGTTACTCCGGCAGGATGGCATCACACCCGCGATCCCGGGTCGGTCGAATCGCAAGAAACGCATCCGTTACGACAAAAAAGCCTACAAGGGCCGCAATGTCATTGAGCGCTGCTACTGCAGACTCAAGGATTTTGGGGGCGTTGCCACGCGCTACGACAAACTCGCTCGAAGCTCTTTTCCAGCGTTTGCCTCGTCGCCGCCGTGGTCTACTGGATTTGAGCTAATTGAGTCCGGACCCTAGGAGAGAACCGAGAATCATGGTTACATTAAGCCGCAGCCGATTGGACAGCGCCTCTGGCGCGGGTTGGTAATAGGCTAACAACAACGAGCCGTAGACCGGAGACCGAAATGTTAGATCGCTTCTGTGGTTATTGGTAATGCTTCTGCTCGGCGGACTGTCCGCACAGGCCAGACTGCGTCGCCATGGGGGGACCGGTGCGCTTGCGATCTCATTCGATTACAAAAGTCCTTCGGACCAGCTGGCGTCTGTCGGGACGGTGCATCGCCGCGGACAGAATTGAACGTCGATCGCAATAACTACAACGGCGCTTTTCGCCATCCACACGAGATCGAAGAATAGCTATCTCACCCCAAGCATGCGTACAGCGAGTGCCGCCGCCGACGTGCGGTTTTCAACACCGAGCTTGGCGTAGATCTGCTCGAGGTGCTTATTTACGGTACGCGGACTGAGACTGAGAATTTCTGCAATTTCCCGGTTTGACTTGCCGCGTGCGATCCACATCAGTACCTCGGACTCACGTTGAGTGAGCGCCAACTTGCGCTTGAGCACCAGATTATCGTTCTCGCCATCAGCCTCGACCAAGCGCAGCAGTAGTTCGTCGGGCGTAACCTGTCCTATATAGGAAAGCTGAAATCTGAGCGGGCTGGCCCCGCTCTCGAGTGCGACGGAATCCGGTATCGATTTGACGCCGGGCCGGGCACGTAGATGCAGCCACCCCTGAACGTTTGTCGGCAGCAGATAACCGGGTCCGTGAAAATCCGCGAAGGCCAGCCCGAGCAGCTTCGCGGTTTGC
>JASHRR010000118.1 GCA_030037185.1 Xanthobacteraceae bacterium
TCCTGTCTGGTGGCCGCACCGAAATAATCGCGGGCCGAGGGGCTTTCATCGAGTCCTTTGCGCTTTTCGGCCAGGATATTGCAGACTATGATGCCATATTCGCGGAAAAGCTCGACCTCCTCCTGCAATTAAACGAGAGCGAGCGTGTGACTTGGCAGGGCCGCTTCCGCCCGCCGCTGGACAACTGCGAGATATCGCCGCGGCCATTTGGCACGCTCCCAATCTGGCTGGGCGTTGGCGGCACTCTGCAAAGTGCGCTGCGGGCCGGTGATCTCGGGCTGCCCTTGTGTCTCGCAAACATCTTTCGTCCGCCAGCCACCCTTGCGGATCAAATCGCTGCCTACCGGCAGCGTCATTGCGCACGCGGTCACGATGTTGGCAAGCGCAAGGTCGCCGTCGCGACACATGTCCATATAGCCAATGACTCGCAGACTGCTGTCGAGGAGTTCTACCCTCACTACCGTGCTTATCTCCGCGAACATGCACCCCGCCCTGAGCTCGCTGTCGAAATCCCACGCGACATCTATGAGAACCGAGTGAGGGCGACGGGACCGATCCTCGTCGGCAGCCCTGCGCAGATCATCGACAAGCTGGCGTATGAACACGAGCTCTTCAATTACGATCGGTTTCTTTGCCAGGTCGACATTGGCGGTCTGCCCTATACGAAAGTGGCGAGGTCAATTGAACTGCTCGCAACCGAAGTGCTCCCGTGGATGCGTAGGCCTGCGCCGGCGCACGCCCATCAAGTTCCTTGACCTACACGACCGTGGCGGCCTGAGTGGACCGCGCAGACAGGTCTGCGCGATACGCAGTCGCGTGCAGGGAGCGCCCCGCTGGGCCGAGGGGGTGCCGACCTCTCGCTGCTGGACGCGGCCAGTGCGCTGACACCCAGCGTCTATCGCTGACCGGGATCAGAATTAGCTGACGTGAGCTACTCCAGCATGTTCCTGCCGCAGTGAAGCGCGCCGGCCGGCCATATTGGGCGGCGACTGATTTGCATTCTTACCAAGACGCGCCATAAAGCCCCCGGATTTATCCATGTGATGGCTCCTTACGGCTAAAGCTGGGGGCTTCAAGCAGCTCGCGCCGCTCTGCTTACTGCGGGGAGGTACCACGGTTTACGCAGGCCTTCACGTGATGCAGAGTGCTGCAACCTTCGCAGGTCCACTCGCGGGTCTTCAGAGGCATTGCGGCGGCGATCATCCCGCAGACGCAGCATGCCCCAGGCCGAAGGTTCTCGCGCGAGTTTCGCTGAGGAGCCCGCCGCGTCGTCGCGACGGGCCAGTGCCGGCCGATGCAGGCCGGGGATTAGCTGCGCCGACCGGTTCACCAAAACGTTGAGCTCGGCTAAACCCAACTTCGGTTAAGATCAGCTCGGCAGCAGCACCGTGTCGACCACGTGGATGACACCGTTCGACTGAAACACGTTCTGGATCGTGACCTTGGAAGCATTACCCTTGCCATCTCGGATAATAATCATGTTGCCCTTGCTCTGGACCGAGATGGTCTCGCCTTCGACGGTCTTGAACTCGGCTGTCCCGCCGTTCCTCTTGGCCGCCTCCATCAAGTCCTTCGCGGAAAGGCGCCCCGGCAACACGTGGTAGGTCAACACGCTGGTCAGCTTCGGCTTCATCGCGGGCTTGAGCAGCGAATCGACTGTGCCGGGCGGCAGCTTCGCAAAGGCGGCGTTGGTCGGAGCGAAGACCGTGAAGGGGCCAGGCCCTTCCAGCGTTTCGACGAGACCTGCAGCCTTGACCGCGGCAACGAGCGTGGTGTGATCCTTGGAGTTGATCGCATTCTGAATGATGTTCTTGGATGGGTACATCGGGGAGCCACCGACGGTAACGGTCTGCTCCCTCATTGGCGTTTGTGCGAAAGCAGGTGCCGCGGCGCCGGTCAAGACGAGCGAGGCAACGGTCACCAACATTGCAGTGCGTGAAATTCTCATGTCGTTCTCCATTTCGTGTTTGCAGTTTACGCCGCGCCAGCGGCTTGCAATGGAGATACGAACGATGCGATCGACGGATGCACACCCTTTTCGATTTCTTTGATCCTGCCTGCCTGCTGCGTGCGCACCAGCGGCAGAGAGCCGGCTGATTCCACTAAGCGGACGAAATGAGGAGGATAGGATTCGAGCGCCATAGACGCCGCGGCTTCTTCTCTAGGTGTCGAGCTACATATTCATCAGCTTGCCGGCAGCGATCACCGGGCCAGTCGGCTGGCCGGTCGGCGATCCACCGGGCGGCTCCAACGAGACGGCGAGCGTGGCGTCCCGCGTGACCCGGCCGGCAAGGTCGGAAGGGATGTCGAGTCTGATCGGTTGACCTGGCTGGATGAGTCCGAGCGAGCGTGGCCGCGTCTCGCCGGTCGGAATCAGCCACAGCTCGTAGGCGCGCGGATCATTGGTGAGCAACGCGGCCGGCATGATCACCAGGGCGTTGCCGGTTGTCGCCACCGAGGCCACGAAGTTCGGCTGGCCCGCGCTGCCGCTCAGCGTTGCCATTAGCGGCATACGCGCCCCGGGAACGAGGCCGATATAGGCGAGCGCCGCGATGCTGGCGGCCGCAAGCGTCGCCGAGCCGATGGCGAGGCTGCGCCAGAAAGCGAGGCTCTGCCAAACCGACGGTCGCCCCGCCACGGTCCCGATCGCCCTCTCGATACGCGACCAGGCGGCCTCAGGCGGCGCCACCGGCGCCACCGCATCGGTCAATCCGCTGAGCCGTTCCTCCCACAGCGCCACCTCGGAGGCAAGCGCCGGCTCTCGCGCGAGACGCCGTTCGACCTCCCGTCGCTCCGCGGCATCGAGCACACCCAGCACATATTCGGCGGCAATGAGGTTGCCGTTGTGGGGCGAATCTATGGTGCCGTTCGCGCTCATCCTTCGAGGCAGGCCCTGAGTTTCAACAGTCCGCGCCTAATCCAACTTTTCATCGTACCGAGCGGTACGCTCATGCGTTGAGCCAGCTCCTCGTAGGTGGCGCCGTCGAGAAAGGCGGCTCGGATCGCGGCCGAATGCTGCGCGTCCAGCTCCTCCAGACAGCGGGCGAGGCGGTGGTGCTGCTGGGCCAGCTCGACGCGCTCGACCGCAGCCGGCGCGGGATCGCTCACGGCATCGGCAGCTTCGATCGGTTCCGTGCGGCGCGTCAAAGCGCTCGATCGCAGCCGGTCGATCGCCCGGTTGCGGGCAATCGCTACCAGCCAAGTGATTGGGCTGGCCCGGCCCGGATCGAAACCGGCAGCCTTGCGCCACACCGTCACGTAGACATCTTGCAGCACGTCCTCGGCCTCGCTCTTGTCATTCAAGATACGAAGACAAACGCCAAAAAGCTTCGCCGAAGTGTCTTGGTAGACCATGCGTAATGCCGCACCATCCCCCGCTGCAATCCGCATAAGTGCGGCGGCGAGCTGCCTGCGCGATTGCTCTGCGTCCATGCCTGCGATGCCCCGGCGAGCAGCCTGCCCCCATAGGCGCCAACGCGCCTGTAGCCAGACAGGTGGGCGCATGTGTCTGAGCGGCGCTCATCGTTAACGAAGGCTCGGTTGCAAGGCAACTGGGGCGATCATAAGGCAATGCCGGCGATTGGGACTCGAGTCCTGTAACATCAGGTCATGCCTGCCGAGCGATAGTTACCAATTCGGCGTCCCGCAGCCGACCGGTCCTGGAATCACGCACTGCCCGTCCGCGGCGCTGTCCGGCGCCCGCGCCGCGGACAGAATCGACGTCGCTGACGAGTCTGGCGCCGCGATGGCCGCGTCGGAGAATGAT